>CALICC010000371.1 GCA_938049325.1 uncultured Ilumatobacter sp.
CTCCGGCGGCCTCAGCTCGTGGTACGTCTGGGCATCGCTCGGTCTCTTTCCGGTTGCGGGTCAGCACTTGTTTCTCGTCAATGCTCCGTCGTGGAGGCGGTCGCACATCGATGTCGGCGCGACCGGTCTGGCGATCGACACCTCGGGCTTCATCGAACCCACCGCCGACGGACCGGCGCAGTACGTGCAGTCGGTATCGCTCAACGGCGAACCGCTCGACCGCTCGTGGATCACCGCCGAGGAGTTGCACGTTGGCGGCCGACTGCACGTGGTGCTCGGTCCCAACCCCTCGGCGTGGGCGACGACGACGCGGCCACCGTCGGTCTCACCATCACCCGAACCCAGCCGACTTGCTCGGCTTCGACAGGAGGCTTCGCCATGACGATGTTGTCCGATCACATCTTGCATCCAGCACACGGCGTTCCTCGCCCGGAATCGGACCCGCCCCCGCGTGATCCCACCAATCGTCTCGTCATCGTGGTGCGGGCCGATCCGGTGATCTGCGGTCACTCGGGTGAGGCACGAAACCTCGCCGAGGTCGCGTTGACCCGCGGGTTCGACGACGTGCGCATCGTGACCTGGCCGATCCCGGCGCTCCAAGCCGCAGGGCTCCCGTTGAAGCCGCTCGACGCTGTGTTGCCGTATTCGACCGGGATCACCGTGGAGCGGCCCGAAGGAGTGGGCGACTATCGCGTGCCCGATGGTCGCGTGTTGAACGGCATGATCGGCCGTCTCGTCGAACTGTTCACCGAAGGTGTGCCGACCACGGCCATGTCGCTGTACCTCTCGCCGCACGACGCAGCGATCGCACAAGCAGCTCAGATCGCCCGGTCGACCGGCATGAACGCCCCGTTGACCACGATCGCCGAGGCCGTCGGATCGGACATCACCAATGTGGTGCGTACAGCGGTCGACGAAGGTCGCTTCGGTGCAGCCGCGCACGTGTTGACCACCTACCTGTCGAACAACGTGTGCGTTGCCGTCTCGGAGTTCACGAAGGAACTGATCGTCGCGGCGGCCAACGAAGTCGACTCGCGCTGGGGCACCGAGTTCGGCCCGGCGTGTGTCGAACGCATCGAGATCTCGTATCCGGCGATCAACAGCGCGGCCTTCACCGACATCGACCCCGCCGAGACGCACCAACGTCTCGCAGCGCGGGGACTCGAAGCCGATGGCTATGTGCTCTTCTTGTCGAGACTGAGCAAGGCAAAGGGTGTCGATGACCTGATCAACGGATTTGCGATGAGCCCCGTACATCGGCGAGTGAAGCTCGTTGTGTGCGGCACGGGTCCCGAGGCGGCGTCGTTGCGGGCGCTTGCCGCCTCGTCGCCGTGCGGTGACCAGATCGTGTTCATCGACGACGTCGACGATTCGGAAAAACCACACCTCATGGCCGGGTCGGCGGCCTACGCCCTGCCGAGCAAGCCGCGGCCCGAGTTCGTCGAGACGTTCGGCATCGCGCTGGCCGAGAAGATGTTGGCGGGAGGTGGGCCGATCGTCACGTGCGACACTGGCGGGATCGCCGAGGCGGTCGGCCCACATGCCCGTTTCGTGCCGCCGGCACTCCCGGTCGCGATCGCGAACCAGCTCACCGAGATCGTGTGCGGAGCGTCGTCGGCCGAGCGCACGCGAGGGGCCGCCGCGGCACGCCGATTCGCGATGCAGTTCGATCGGGTCAATGTCTTCGACAAGCTGTTCGCCCGCGTTGCTCCGGTGCACGCCGCGTCGTAACACGGTCCCGCACCCGCATGAGTGCGAGCTGTGCGCACAACATCGAAACACCGATGTGAGGTGACACGGGAACGGTCAGGGCGATCGTGCAGCCGACTACATCGAGATGTCACCCGTGGCCAACACCAGCGACATCTCCGTGGGGTCCAATGGGCTCATGGAAACACGCAGCGCCACGGTGAAGAGCAGGAGCTCGCAGCGGCGTGTGGTCGTCGTCGGCAACGGCATGGTCGGTCAGCGGTTCGTCGACGACATGGTTGAGCGCGCTGACGGGGCGTGGGAGATCGTCGTGATCGGGGAGGAGCCGATTGGCGCATACGACCGCGTTGCGTTGTCGACGTGGTTCGACGGGGCGAGCGATGACGACCTGTCGCTGTGTGACGAAGCCGAGCTCCGTGCACTCGGCGTCGACTTCAGATTCGGTCGACGGGTCGACGCGATCGACCGTGACGCGGCCGAAGTCACGCTCGACGATGGGTCCTCTCTGACGTTCGATCATCTCGTGCTGGCGACCGGGTCGTACCCGTTCGTGCCACCGGTTCCCGGCCACGACACGGCTGGATGCTTCGTGTACCGCACACTCGAGGACCTGCGCCAGATTCGCGATTGGTCCACAACAGACGGCGGCGAAGGCGGAGGTGAGAGCCCGTCGCCGACTGGCGTGGTGGTCGGCGGCGGGCTCCTCGGCCTGGAAGCGGCGAATGCGCTCCAGAACCTCGGATTGCGGACGCACGTGGTCGAGATGGCCGACCGGCTGATGCCTCAGCAGCTCGACCCTGCCGCCTCTGCGATGCTGCGCAGGTGGGTCGACGAGCTCGACATCACCACGCACCTGGGGTTCGCGACGAAGGAGATCGAAGCGTCGGTGGCGCCGGACGGCACCAAACGCGTCGCGGGCTTGCGGGGCGCCGATGGTGACCTGATCGACGCCGACATCGTCGTGTTTTCTGCAGGGATCCGTCCTCGGCACCAGATTGCCGAGGCGTGTGGTCTGGAGATCGGTGAGCGCGGCGGCGTTGTCGTCGACGATCGCTGTACAACGTCCGACGAGCGGATCTCGGCCATCGGAGAAGTCGCGTGTCATGGCGGCCGGACCTACGGACTCGTGGGGCCGGGGTACACGATGGCGCGCGTTCTGGCCGACCGGCTCTGTGGCGGTACGTCGACGTTCGAAGGCGCCGACCTGTCCACCAAGCTCAAGTTGCTCGGTGTCGACGTGGCGAGCTTCGGAGACTCGACATTGCACGACGGCGACGACCACGTGGTGTTCGCCGACCCGACGTCGAAGGTGCACCGTCGGGTCGCGCTCCGCGACGGAACGGTCGTTGGCGGCGTGCTCGTCGGCGACGCCTCGAACTACGAGGCCCTCCACGCGATGGCGACTGGTTCGATGGTGTCGGCCAATGTCGCGGCTTTGGTCCTACCAGACGGACTGTCGGACGTAGAGGTCGCGGAGTTGCCCGACAGCGCACAACTCTGCTCCTGCAACAATGTGCTGCGCGGCGACGTGAAGACAGCCATCGGCCATGGCTGCCATGACCTCGCCAGTCTGAAGTCGGAAACGACGGCGGGAACCGGTTGCGGTGGCTGCATGCCTGGCCTCAGCGCCCTGCTCACGAGCGAACTCGAGGCTCGTGGTGTCGCCGTCGACCGCAGCCTGTGTTCTCACTTCGCGCACTCCCGCCAGGAGTTGTTCGACATCGTCCGGTTCCATCGTCATCGATCGTGGACCGAGGTGGTGAGAGCCCACGGCACCGGGCGCGGCTGCGAGATCTGCCGTCCGACCGTCGCCTCGATTCTCTCCTCGCTCAGCGCCGGCTACGTACTCGGCGGTGACCAGGCAGGGCTGCAGGACACCAACGATCGGTCGCTGGCCAACATGCAGCGCAATGGCACGTATTCGGTCATCCCGCGTGTGCCGGGCGGCGAGATCACCCCGGCACAGCTGATCGAGCTCGGCCAGATCGCGAACGACTTCGATCTGTACGTGAAGATCACCGGAGGCCAACGCATCGACCTGCTCGGGGCACAGCTCCACGAACTCCCAGCGATCTGGCAGCGAGTACTCGACGCTGGGATGGAGTCGGGGCATGCGTACGGCAAGGCGTTGCGCACCGTGAAGTCGTGTGTCGGTGACACGTGGTGCCGGTACGGCGTGCAGGACTCGGTGTCGATGGCGATCGAAATCGAACGCCGGTACCGAGGGCTGCGGGCACCACACAAGCTCAAGTCAGCGGTCTCGGGATGTACGCGCGAGTGCGCCGAAGCACAGAGCAAAGACTTTGGTGTGATTGCGACCGAAGTCGGTTGGAACCTCTACCTCTGTGGCAACGGGGGGCGGGTGCCGCGCCACGCCGAGTTGTTCGCGACAGACCTCAACGACGAGGAACTCATCCGATATCTCGACCGATTCCTGATGTTCTACATCCGGACCGCCGACCGTCTGGAACGGACCGCACCATGGTTCGACAAGTTGGAGGGCGGCATGGACTACCTCCGGTCGGTGGTGATCGACGACGTGCTCGGCATCTGCGACGATCTCGAGGCCGACATGGCGGCGCACGTCGAGTCATACGAGTGCGAGTGGGCAGCAACGCTCGCCGATCCGGATCGACTGGATCAGTTCATCGAGTTCGTCAACGCGCCGGACGCGAACAGCACCCCGGTGTGGGTGACCGAGCGAGGGCAACGCGTGCCGGCGTCGGCGGGAGCGGCGCGATGACAGCGGTCGAACACGAGGCATGGCCAAGCAATGGGGCCGACACCGATGTGGCAGATGGCGCAGGCATCGCGTGGATCGATGTGTGTGCGGTCGATCGGGTGATACCGGATTGCGGCATCGCCGTGCTCGTCGGCGATGAACCCGTGGCGGTATTCAGGTTGTCTGCATTCGACGGTGGACCCGAAGAGTGGTGCGCCGTCGGCCACGTCGATCCGATCGCCGGGATTCCGGTGATGGCGCGCGGGCTCGTTGGCACGATCGGTGAGGCTCCGCTGGTGGTTCCGACCGTGGCGTCACCACTGCACAAGCAGCGCTACAACTTGCGAACCGGTGAGTGTCTCGATGATCCGACGGTGGATCTGCCGACGTTTCCGGTTCGACTTCACACCGGCCGCGTCGAAGTCGGCGCGCCTGTCACTCCCACGTAACCGCCCTGAAACAACACAAGGGCAGAGTCCTCTCATGAGTACCCCCTTGAACGGATTCGTGATCGGGGTGACCGCGGACCGACGCAGCGACGAGCAGATCTCACTCTTCGAAGGTCGCGGTGCGAGCTGCATGCACGGTCCGACGATCCGCACCCATCCACTCCGGCCCGAGGCGGAGATTCTCAGCGCGACGCGGTCGTTTCTCGAGCAGCAGGTGGACATCGTGGTGCTGAACACCGGCATCGGCGTCCGCGGCTGGCTCGAGGCGGCGGAGTCCGTCCTGATCGGAGACGAGCTACGCGCGGCTCTGGCGTCGGCACTTCTTGTCTCGCGCGGGCCGAAGGCGCACGGGGCCGCGGTGACCGCCGACCTCGACGTCTCGTGGAATGCACCGAATGCAACGTCGAGCGAGGTGATTGATCACCTCGCAACGGTGGGAGTGAACGGCAAGCGCGTTGCGGTTCAGCTCGACGGTGCAGCCGAAGGGAGCATGGTCGATCGCTTGCGCGACATGGGCGCTGAGGTGATTCCGATCCCGGTGTATCGGTGGTCGATCCCAGACGACCTGGGACCAGCGCAGGCGTTGGTGCGCGCGGTCTGCGATCGTCGCGTCGACGCGCTGACGTTCACGGCGCGCCCCGCGGCGGAGAACTTTGCGGCGATCGCCACGACAATGAACCGTTGGGACGACGTCGTTACTGCGTGCGCTGACCATGTGCAGATCTTCTGCATCGGTCCGGTGTGTGCACAGGGGGTCATCGACACCGAGCTCGGTGAGCCATTGTGTCCCGATCGCTCGCGTCTCGGCGCGCTCGCGATGTTCGTGACGATGTCGCTCGGCAATCAGAGCACCACACTGCAGATCGGCGGTTTCGACCTCGTGCTGAAAGGGCGGACCGTATCGGTGGATGGCGGCGAGCCGGTCGTCCTCGCTGGACGAGAACGTCAGGTGCTCGACGCGTTGCTCGACCGGCCCGGGGTCGTGTGCTCGAAGGACGCGCTCATGCGATCGATCTGGGGACGCGCCGAGACCGACACGCATGTGGTCGAGGTCACGATCGGGCGACTTCGCCAACGGCTCGGACCCGCCGGTGTCGGGATCGAAACCGTGATCCGCCGTGGGTATCGCGCCAGCGCGACATGAAGTCTCGGGGGCATGTGTCCGCGACCGCACACCGGCGCGAACTCGGTGTGAAGGGCCGGGCGATCGACCGGGCGATCCGTGCGGCGGAGGGGACGAACCGTTCACATCAGGGGAACGACCGGGAAACCGGACGACGGTCAACTGGAGTCATGCAGAACAACGGACTTTCACGTCGCCAGGCTTTGGCGGCACTCGCTTCGATCTCGGCGGGCGGGGCCGCCTTCGCAGCATGCGGCGGATCGGATTCCGAGAGCGCCAGCTCGACTGCCGGCGAAGCGCCGTCGACGGCGGCCGACAACGACGCCGCTCCTGTTGTGCTGGGCGGGCCGATCGAGAAGCCAAACCTCACGCTGGGGTTCATCAAGCTCACCGACATGGCGCCGCTCGCCATCGCGAAGGAGAACGGGTACTTCGCCGAAGAGGGGCTCAACGTCACGCTCGAAGCTCAGGCGAACTGGAAGGTTCTCCTCGACGGGGTGATCGATGGTCAGCTCGACGGCGCACACATGCTCGCCGGACAGCCACTCGCGGCGACGATCGGGTACGGCACGAAGGCCGCGCTGATCACTCCGCTGAGCATGGATCTCAACGGCAACGCCATCACGGTGTCGAACCAGGTGTGGGATCTGATCGAACCGGACCTTCCCAAAGGAGACGACGGGCTCCCGCTTCATCCGATCTCGGCATCGGTGCTGCGCCCGGTGATCGAGTCGTTCGCTGCTGCGGGCGATCAGTTCAACATGGGCATGGTGTTCCCCGTCTCGACGCACAACTACGAGCTTCGCTACTGGCTGGCGGCCGGTGGGATCAATCCCGGCTTCTACTCGTCCGGTGACGCGACCGGTGTGATCGAAGCCGAGGTGCCGTTGTCGGTCACTCCGCCACCGCAGATGCCCGCCACGATGGAGGCCGGGACGATCGACGGCTACTGCGTGGGTGAGCCGTGGAACCAGGCAGCCGTACAGAAACAAATCGGCGTTCCGATCATCACCGATGACCAAATCTGGCGGCTCAACCCCGAGAAGGTGTTCGGACTGCGAGAGGACTTCGCCGAGGCGAATCCCGAGACGACCGCCGCCATCGTGCGTGCGATGATCAAGGCACAGCAGTGGCTCGACGCCGACGACGGAGCCAATCGTCAGGCGGCGGTCGAGATCCTCGCGCAGCCGAACTACGTCGGTGCCGATGTCGAAGTCATCGCGGCGTCGATGACCGGCGAGTTCACCTTCGAGCCGGGCGACACGCGTGCAGCGCCCGACTTCAACATCTTCTTTCGCGAGTACGCGGGCTACCCGTTCTACTCCGACGCGATCTGGTACCTCACGCAGATGCGCCGGTGGGGTCAGATCGACGCCGACCAGACCGACGAGTGGTACGTCGAGACCGCACAAACGGTGTATCGCACCGACCTCTACCTTGCTGCCGCACAGCAATTGGTCGATGCCGGGGTCATTCCGGCCGACAGCGTGCCCGACACCGATGGCTTCAAGGCGCCGCAAGACGGCTTCATCGACGACCTGACCTTCGACGGCAGCGCGCCGAACGCCTACCTCGACCAGTTCGACATCGGCCTGAAGCAAGGCCAGACCGTCACCGACGCCGGAGTCCAAGGCTGAACCAAGGCCTGCTGAACCTGACCGCCCCACCCGCATCGCCCACCGCCACCAGACCGACAGCCCGTTCATAGGGAGCCCGAGATGTCCGATACGACCATTGACACCACCGACCTGGATCCAACCGAGGTTGCAGATCGCAAGGTCGTCGGACGCGACGTCCCCGATCTCACCGACGGATCGTCGCCACCACCCAGCGACGATGTCGCAGAGGTCGGCGACCAGAGTCTCCCCGGTCGTTCGTTGCGTCGGTTCGTGCCGTCGCTGCGATCCGTGCTCGCACCGATCGCCGGCGTCACGATCTTCTTGTTGCTCTGGGCGGCGATCGCCCCGCGCATCGACACCTCCCTCGGCACATTGCCGGGGCCCGGCGAAGTCGCGGAGGCGGGGCAGGGGCTCTACGACGAGTGGCGAGCGTCGCGTGCCTCCGAAGCCGCCTTCTATGAGGCGCAGGATCTTCGCAACGAGGCCTTGATCGAGGCGGGTCGTGGGAACGAGGTGCAGGACTTCGCGTACTCCGGATCGCCGACGTTCCTCGACCAGATCTCGACATCGCTTCGAACCGTTGGACTCGGCTTCTTGATCGGCACGTTGCTGGCTGTGCCGCTCGGATTGCTGAGCGGGCTGTCGCCGACGTTCAAAGCGGCGATCAATCCGCTGATCCAGGTGATGAAGCCCATCAGCCCGCTGGCCTGGTTGCCGATCGTGACGATCGTGATCTCGGCAACCGTGACCGGTGATGATCCGATCCTGCCGCGAAGTTTCATCATCTCGGCACTCGTCGTCACGCTCTGCTCGCTCTGGCCGACGCTGATCAACACGTCGGTTGGTGCGGCATCGGTCGACAAGGACCTGCTCAACGTCGGCAAGGTATTGCGCCTCAACCGACGCCAGCAGCTGTCGAAGCTGATCATCCCGTCGGCATTGCCCTACATCTTCACCGGAATGCGACTGTCGCTCGGCGTGGGTTGGATGGTGTTGATCGCCGCCGAGATGTTGGCGCAGAACCCCGGGCTCGGAAAGTTCGTATGGGACGAATTCCAGAACGGCAGCTCACAATCGCTGTCGCGGATCATGTTCGCCGTCGTGGTGATCGGGCTGATCGGCTACGCGCTGGATCGCCTGATGAGCGCGGTCGAGAGCTTCGTCGGCCGGAACCGGAGGGTCTGACGTGGTCGAGCCGGCAACCACGGTCACGCACCCCGCTTTGTCGTTGCGCGGGATCAGCAAGAGCTACACCGACCGTTCGGGCAACGTCACCGCAGTTCTCGACGGCCTGGACCTCGATGTCGAAGACGGCGAGTTCGTCGCGGTGCTCGGCTTCTCGGGATCGGGCAAGACGACGCTCGTTTCGGCGATCGCCGGGCTGATCGACGTCGACGCCGGCCAGGTGGTCGTGAACGGCAAGCCATCGGTCGGGCCCGGCACCGATCGAGGCGTGGTGTTCCAGAGCTACTCGTTGCTCCCGTGGCTCGATGTCGAAGGCAACGTTGCCCTCGCCGTCGATTCGGTCCACGGCCACAAGCCAAAGTCGGAGCGACGCGAGATGATCGACTCGACGATCGAGCTCGTCGGCCTGTCGCATGCTCGTGACCGCAAGATCGCCCAACTCTCGGGCGGGATGCGACAACGCGTCGCGGTGGCGCGGGCGTTGTCGACGAAGCCCGACATCTTGCTGCTCGACGAGCCACTGTCGGCGCTCGATGCATTGACTCGGGCCAAGCTGCAAGACGAGATCGAGCGGATTCGCGGGAAGGAGAAGCGCACGATCTTGCTCGTCACGAACGACGTCGACGAGGCGTTGTTGCTCGCCGACCGCGTGGCGATCCTCGATCAAGGACCGGGGTCGCGGATCGCGAAGATCTTCGACGTCACGATCGCCCGCCCCCGAGACCGCACCGAGTTGAATCGCGATCCCGACTACATGGAGCTGCGCAATTCGATCGTCGGCTTTCTCGATGGACTGAACGCCGACAAACTCATCGTGTCGTCGGCCGACGGTGGGGCAGCGCCGGCGCTGCAACCTGTCGACTTGCTCCCCAAGGCGTACCGGGAAGCAGCCGAGTCATCGATCACGCGTCGATACCTCGAGCTGTTCAACCTCAAGAAGGTGTACCCGACGCCGACCGGCCCGCTCACGGTCGTTGAAGACATCAATCTGCTGATGGACAAAGGCGACTTCGTGTCGCTCATCGGTCACTCCGGCTGCGGGAAGTCGACCGTGCTCACGATGGCGGCCGGCCTCAACGAGATCACTGGCGGCGGCATCGTGCTCGACCATCGCGAGATCGATGCCGCGGGTCCCGACAAGGCCGTCGTGTTCCAGGCACCGTCGCTGCTGCCGTGGCTCACAGCGCGACAGAACGTCGAGCTGGGAGTGGACCGGGTGTATCCCACCGCCACGAAGACCGAGCGGCGCGAGGTCGTCGAGTACTACCTGCGACGCGTCGGCCTCGGCGACGCGATGGACAAGTCAGCGAGTGAGCTGTCGAACGGGATGCAGCAGCGGGTGGGCCTCGCACGCGCCTTTGCACTGAGCCCGAAGCTCCTGTTGCTCGACGAACCGTTCGGCATGCTCGACAGCCTCACCCGATGGGACCTCCAAGACGTCCTCGTCGAAGTCTGGAACCGCACGAAGGTGACGACCATCTGCGTCACACACGACGTCGACGAGGCCATCCTCCTCGCCGACCGTGTCGTGATGATGACCAACGGTCCCAACGCTCGAATCGGGAAGGTGCTCGAAATCGACCTCCCGCGCCCACGCGATCGCAAAGAGGTACTCGAAGATCCGCGCTTCTACGGCTACCGCGAAGAAGTCTTGCGGTTCCTTGCCGATTACGAGCACGGTGCACATGGCGAAGCGACGTAGCGACGCACCCGAGGTCACCACGACGCACTGCCCGTACTGCGCGCTCAACTGTGGGCTCCAACTCGGCCATGACGGCACGATCGTCGCCGAGACGATCCGGTGGAAAGGCTCTCCGCTCACCGGCGGCGCGCTGTGTTCGAAAGGTGTATCGGCGTTCGAACAGGTGAATCACGCTGACCGCATCACGATGCCGCTGCGTCGCCGCGGCAACGACTTCGAAGAGATTGGGTGGGAAGATGCGCTCGACGAGGCCGCCGCAGGATTCCTGCGCATCGCGGGTGAGCACGGCCGTGACGCCAACGCCGTGCTGTCCGGCGGATCGCTAACCAACGAGAAGGTGTACCTGATGGGCAAGTTCGCGCGGCTTGCTCTGAAGACACCACACATCGACTACAACGGCCGCTTCTGCATGACGTCGGCGGGCGCGGCGAACAAGCTTGCCTTCGGAGCCGACCGCATGATGACTCCGCTCGACGAGCTTCGACGCGCCGAGGTCGCCGTGGTGGTGGGCGCGAACATCAGCGCCGCGTTCCCGGTGGTGTTACCGAAACTCCTCGATGGCGTGCGTCGGCGCGGCGGTCGGGTCATCGTGGTCGATCCACGCGCGTCACGTTTCGTGAAGCCGGGCGACCTCCACATCGCCAACCGGCCGGGAACTGACGCGATCGTGTTCAACGGACTGCTCGACCTGATCGCCAAGGCTGGGCTCGTCGACAGCAAGTTCGTGCGCAACCGGACGACGGGCTTTGAGGCCGCGCTGGCCGCCGCGGCACCGTTTGACGTCGAGACGGTTGCGGAGTTGGCCGACGTCGACGCCGCACTCTTCAATGAGGCGGCGCAGCTGATTGGTTCGGCTGACCGTTGCATGTATCTGCACGGTCGCGGGCCGGAGCAGCAGGTCGGAGGCGTGGACAACGTGCTCGCCATCATCAATGTGGGTTTGGCGTGCGGACACGTCGGACGGCCCGGTTCGGGTGTCAACATGCTGACCGGCCAGCGCAATGGCCAAGGCGGTCGAGAGTGGGGGCAGCGTTGCAACCAGCTTCCTTCCGGACGCGACATCGAGGATCCTGGGGATCGAGCGGTCGTCGCCGAACGGTGGGGTGTTGACCCGGACGACTTGCCCGGGATCGGGAAGACCTACGTCGAGATCCTCCAGCAGGCCGGGCGCGGGGAGATCAAGGGGCTGTTGTCGATCTGCACGAACATGAACGTGTCGTCGCCCGACCTGGACCGCGTCGACGAACAGATGGCAGGTCTCGAGCACGTCGTGATGATCGAGCCGTTCTTCTCGCGCTCGGCACGGTTCGCCGACATCGTGCTTCCCGGTACGACCTTCGCCGAGGAGTCTGGAACGATCACCACGCTCGAAGGACGGGTGGTACGCATCGATCAGGCTGTTGCACCACTGCCGCGTCGATCCGACATCGACATCATCAGAAACCTCGCACGTCGCCTCGGCGTGTCGCAGCACTTCGACTTCCACCGGGCTCGCGAGGTTTTCGACGAGATGCGGCGAGTATCGGCTGGCGGACCGGTCGACTACGCCGGCATCACCTACGAGCGCATTCGCGATGAAGGTGGCGTCTTCTGGCCATGCCCGGACGAGAAGCATCCGGGAACGCCGCAGCTGTACACCGAGCGGTTTCACCACGACGACGGCCGTGCGCGCTTCCGACCGGTGCAACCGACGCCCCCGCCGGTCGTGGTCGACGCGGACTACCCGCTCGTTCTCACCACCGGCCGCGTGCTCGCTCAGTTCCTGTCCGGAAACCAGACGATGCGGATCGAAGCACAACAGACGTTGGAGCCCGCCTGCTTCGTCGAAGTGCACCCCGACACCGCAGCTCGCGTTGGCTTGGAGGCCGGTGTGACTGCGTCGCTCACCTCGCGGCAGGCCACCGTCGAGGTGGCGTGGCGGCCCAACCCGGGGCTCCGCGACGACACGTTGTTCATGCCGTACCACTGGCCCGAGTGCAACCGGCTCGTGGCCTCGGATCTCGATCCCGTGAGCAAGATCCCTGGTTTCAAGTACACGCCGGTGCTCCTCGCTCCGTCGTCCGCACCCCGCGCGGCGACAGGTCAGGTCGATGCGAGCGCTTCGACAACTGCGTCCAGCATCGGGATCAACCGGGCGGTGGCAGGCTCGATGATCTGACCCCAGCTCGCAGCAGTTGCCGTTGCAGCACACACCGGACCCACGACCGCAGGTCGACATACGGTGGAAAACGCAGCGTCGAGATCAGCGGATCGGCCCGTCGTTGCCGCAAGCGAACGCAGGTGCCGGATCGCTGGTGAGGCGGTGAACGTGACGACGTCGATATCGCCAGCAACGATGTCGCTGACCAACTTGTCGATGTCACTGCATTCCTCCGGGAGGCCATAGCGATAGACGTCGAGCTCGATCACGGTCGCACCACGTGCTCGGGCCATCTCCACGACCGGGCGCTCGTCGTTGCCGTCGAGCAGCACGGCGCACCGCAGGCTGGTCATGTCCATGCCGCGCAGGAGATCGACCATGTCGTCGACCACCTCGTTCGGTGCCTGCCAATCAACGTGCAGCCCAGCGCGACGAGCGGCGCTCGAGGCCTTGGAACCGCGGGTGAACACGCGGGCGTTCTGCAACGCGTCGTCGAGCTGTGGCCGCGTTGCTGTCGCGACCGTGTCGAGCCACCAGGTCAGACTCTGTCCGGTGTGGGCGATCAGGATGTCGATGCCGTCGATGGCGATCTGGGCGGTGGCCGCCGCAACCTCGGCGCGGTCGGTCGGTTCGATCGTGCGCACAACCGGGACCCAGCGGACGGTGGCACCGCGAGACTCGAAGTAGCGCACCTGCTGGTGCGCTCGTCGCTCGGCGGTGACCGCGATGGTCCGGCCCGACAACGTCTCCTCAGCCGACATCTCCTCAGCGTGGCGGCTCACCACCGGTGTTCGGGTGCTGCGCGAGAGTGTTCATCTGCACGAAACGAAGCCCGAACGTGGTGGAAGCGACCCACTCGTACCGTGCCCGCATGAGGCTTCACCCGAGAAACTTCCGACGCGATCGACCGGTTGCCGTCGGCAAGGTGACGCTGGTCGGTGCCGGCCCTGGAGGTGCTGACCTCATCACCGTGCGCGGGGCGAACGCGCTGCGGCAAGCCGATGTGATCGTGTACGACCGCCTTGCCGACCCTGAGCTCGTCGACTTCGCCCCGGCGGCGGCCGAGCGCATCTGTGTCGGGAAGGGCAAAGGGTTCGGCCCATCGCAGTCCGACATCTGCGAAGTGATCGTGAGTCGGGCACGTGCGGGCCTGCACGTGGTGCGACTCAAGGGTGGAGACCCGTTCGTGTTCGGCCGCGGAGGCGAGGAGGTCGAAGCTGTCGAGAGCGCAGGGATCGACGTCGAGGTGGTTCCTGGAGTGTCGTCGGCGCTCGGTGCGCCGCTCCTGGCGGGCATCTCGCTGACGGATCGTCGGCTTGCGTCGTCGTTCACGGTGTTGTCCGGCCATCACTGTGCGGTGTCGGATCACGATTGGCACACGAGCGCGCAGTCGGCGGCGACGCTCGTGGTGTTGATGGCAGCGTCGACCGCTGACGCTGTCGCGCAACGCCTCATCGAATCTGGACGTGCGCCGCTGGATCCGGTCGCGTTCGTGCACGCCGCGGGAACGGACGAGCAACGCGTTGCCTACTGCGACCTCACCGAAACCGCCCGTCGCGGTTGCCCGTTCCCGTCGCCGACGGTGATGGTTGTCGGCCCGGTCGCCGCTCGGACCACGAGCCCGCAGATGCCATCGATCGAGGACCGTCTCCTGGCCTCAGTCGCGGGCTGAACGGCACGGAGGGGAGTCAGACCCCTCCGTGCCGTTGCAGCGACGCAACCACGACGGTTACCGGAGGCTCTTCGCACCGGCCGCTAGTGCGGCCCACGTGTTGCGCCCGACGATGCCGTCGGGTGTGAGTGCGTTCGCCCGCTGAAAGCTCCGCACGGCGGAGTCGGTGCGGGCTCCGAAGATCCCGTCGACTGCGCCCGGGTCGTGCCCAAGGCGAGTCAACCGCTTCTGTAGCGCGCGCACCGGTTGGCCGGAGTTCCCGCGCTTCACCGTTGGACGGTCTTTGACAGGCCGACGTCGCGACGGCCCCTTCCCGTTCTTCGGCTTGTCGTAGCGATCGCCCTGCTTCGGGTGCCGGGTCTCACGCCGAGGCGTGCCGGTCCCGACGAGGTACGAACCGTCGACCAGGGTGTAGAACAGCACGCGAGTCCCGTCCTTGCGCGGCTTCGGTGCGAACTGGTTGGCGATGCTGCCGATGATGCTCGTGTCGCTCTCGACGAGAGTACGAAACGCGTCGTAGTCCGCTTGATTTCGGATCGTCTGACAACCCGCCGACCAGCCTTCTGGCGACGCACCGTTGCCGCCGAAGTGAATGTTGATCGACGACAGCCACTGCGGGCCGCCGGGGTTGTCGTCGTCGACGAAGTTCTGGTTCTTGTCCCAGATCGTCTTGACGACCGACTCCGGTTCGAGGGCGCGTTGGGATCCTTTGTGGAATCCGAGGCGGTAGCGGTGGTTGCCTTCCAGGAGGAATGACAGCCCGCCGTCGGGATCCTCCTTCTTGTCGACCGAGTTCTGCTCGGTGTTCAAGTAGAACGATTCGACCCGCTTCTTTCCGTTCAGCTTGTAGATCACGAAGCACGTGTCGTCCCAGGCCAGGCTCGAGTTCACGACAGGTGCCATGGTGTCTTTCGAGAAGCCCCTGGCGCCGAGCAGGTTGACCTTTCCCTCGCCCGCTTCGAATCGGAAATCGTCCATCGACCAACCATTGCGATCGCAGCTGGCCTCGTTCTCTTGTCGATGCCGGCGAAACGCGTCGTCGATGACCCGCTTCAAGTGGTCGTAGAGCTGGCTCTCGCTGTAGCCCCGCAGGTTGGATGGTGCGCTGATACTCATCGCACGGCCCATGAGATCGTGACCTTGTAGTGGCCTTTGAACCCCTTGAAGTTGAGGGTCTGCCGCGATCCCGGGATCTCACCCGGCTCGGCGGGGAACTTGCTGAGCTCGAGGTCGACCTTCTTGAGCGGAAACACATCGTCGGCCTTGGCGTCCTTGATTTCGCCGAGAGCGAGTCCGACAGCAGCGCCCGCCGCTGCGCCGATCGCCGTCCCGACCAACGGCACAGCCGAGCCGAGGGCGGCGCCCGAAGCGACGCCCGTGAGTGCTGCCGCCGACGCGGTTGCTGTCGCGGTGGAGATCGCGGCAACGACCTCCTTTTCGACGGACTTCACCGTGCTGTTGATCACGGCACCCATTCGGTCTTCGTCGGTCTCGACGAGCAGTACTGCCCCGAGGAAGAAACGCGGTTCCGACCCGATCGGACCGCCGGCGTCGTACGTTGCGAGCACACGGGTCTTCGGGTACTTCTGTTTGTCGCCCTTGCGGAACTTGCCGGCCGACACTTGCTCGCCCTTCTGCGCTCGGGCTGCGAGCTTCTTCTTCTCCTTCGTGCCGCCGAGGGCACCTTCGACTTTGACCGCGGCCAGCTTGAGCTCGTCGCGGCCAAGTTCCCCGGTCGGCTTCACGCACTCGATCTCGTGGACTCGGAGCTTCACCGAGGAGTACCGAGGCTGTTCGGCCCGCGGTGTCGACGGCTTCGTTGCGGGCTTCTTGGCAGTCGGCTTGTTCGCTGCGGGGCGAGAGCCAGCTCGGTTCTTCGATGTCTTCGTGCCTGCTGCCTTGCGCTGCGTCGTCGTCGTCGTGGTCGTGGTGGTGGTCCGCGTGATCTTGCGACCCTTGCGAGCGGTCCGTTTGGTGGCGGTGTCTTGCGTCATTGTTGTTTCCTTTGGTTGTCGCTCACCGGTCGTGAGCGGAGTACCAACCGATCCTGAGCGTCGGCGGATCGGCGGGCGAGAGGGGAAACCCGACACTTGACCCCAAAATCCCCGAATCGCGCCCTGACGGCTTCGCTACTGTCCTTTTCGTGACGCAACGGTCGCTGCTGCGCGTTGGTCCCGGTGCTGTTGGGCGCGACGCCGAGACGACCCGAATCGCCAGATTCGTCGCGCACGAACCAGGTGAGCCGACCGAAGGCTCTCGAATGCTCGTCATCACCGGGCCGGCCGGCATCGGCAAGACGACCCTCGTACGTCGAGCCATCGATGACCTCCGGGCGAGCGGCTCGCTGGTCCTCGTTGCTCGACCGGCACCGGAGGAACTGCAAGCCGCGATGGTGGGGCTGCTCGACCTGTTTGGTGACCTCGAGGGCGGGCCATGCAGAATCGACCCCGGACTCTTCGACCCGGAGACCGACGTGTTCGACCGTGGACGACTCGTCTTGGCGACACTGCGAGACGTTTCGTGCGAACAGCCCGTCGTGATCGCTGTGGACGACCTGCAATGGCTCGACCCGATCACGGTGCGCTCGCTGCGCTACGCCCTGCGTCGACTGGACGGCCACGACGTGCGAGTCATCGCGACGGCACGTACCGCTGAGGACGTTGCTGCGTTCTCACTGCTGTCACCGGGCGAGGTCGAGTCGTTCGAGGTCAGCCCGATGGCTGTCGGTGAACTACGTGGTGTGCTCGAGTCGCGGGGAATCGCGATGTCGCAGCCTTCACTCGATCTCCTCCATCACGTGTCTGGAGGCAACCCGGCAGACGCACTCGAACTCGTGCAGTCGATTGACCTCCACGGCGACCGGTTGGCGTTGGCCGAACTGGCACCTCCAGCGTCGTCAGCCTCGATGCAACTCGCCCGCTCGGTTCCGGCAGTCGCGGACGTGGTGCGGGTGTGTGCCGCGCTGGGACCAGCTCCGCTCGATCTCGTCGAGGCCGCCGGCGTCGATGGAGCCGCACTTGCCGATGCCGTGAGCGACGGCGCGATCGTCGTCGACGATGCTCTGATCGCCCGGTGCGCGAATCCGACGCTGGGTTCCTTGGCGTTGCGCGAGATGACGCCGTCCGCTCGCCGCAGACTGCACGGCCAGATCGCCTCGGTGCTCGACGACCGTGACGCCCGCGCCCGCCACCTGGCGCTGTCTCAGGTCGAACGCGACCGCGCAGTCGCCGACGAACTCGATGCCGCGTCGCGTCGCGCTGCGCAGCGCGGCGCACCGGCGATGGCCGCCGAATTGCTGGCGCACAGTCGTCGATTGACGCCGGTCGACGATTTCGCGGTGCTGGCGCGGCGCACCGTTCTGGAGATTCTGCGTCGCGCCGCTGCGGGGGAAACGGCGCGGGCCTTGTCGATGAGCGATGACTTGCTCGCCATGCTTCCTCCAGGTCGTCATCGTGCCAACCTCCTGACGCTTCGCGCGGGCCTCGACTTCCGGCACGGCGAAGAGCTGCTCGACCGAGCGCTGTGCGAAGCCGAAGACGACGATGTGCTGCGGGGGAGGGTGCTCGACCAGATGGCGTTCGCCGCGAGCTGGTACCGCGGCGATCTCGTCCGCGCCGAGCAACTCGCCGAGTCCGCACTCGACATCGCCAAGCAGCTCGGCGACGTCGAGCTCGAAGTACTGGCCTCGGGAACGTACGCCGACATCGCACTGCTCGGCGGGCGCCGACTGCCCGAGCTGCTCGACCATGCGATTGCGTTGAGCGAGCGCACTGGCCCGCGGCTCGGTCGTGGCCCGGAGCAGTTCCTCGCGCGTCACGCGCTCTGGGGTGGCCGTCTCGACGAAGCGCGACGCATCTTCAGCACGTTGGTCGAAGACTGCCGAGTCGCGGGTGTCGAGTTTCAACGCCCGTTCCGGCTCTTCGACCTCGCATTGGTCGAGGTGGCCACGGGGCAACTCGAAAAGGCGGCCGAACTCGCCGGTGATGGGATGGCGTCGGCGAGCGATGCCGGGAACGAGCAAGCCGAGATCTGGCTGCACTACCCCTCAGGCCTGGCGAGCGCACACGCCGGCGGCTCGGATGCGCAGGCTGCTGCCGACACGTTGATGCGTTGGGGAATCGAACACGACGAACCACCCCGGGTCGCGATGGCACAGCACGTTCGCGGCGTCGATGCGCTCGCTCACGGACGTTCAGACGAAGCGTTCACCGCGCTGGTCGAGGGTGCGGCGATGGCTCGCGACTTCGGTCTTCGTCATCCCGGATCGATTCCGCTCCTCCCCGAGGCGGTCGAAGCGGCGGTCGCGGTCGGTCGTGGAGACGTGGCGAGCCAACTGTTCGACGAACTCGTCGACAACGCGAAGAGTCTCGGGGAGCCGTGGGTCGATGCCGCTGTCGTCCGCGCACGCGGACTCGTCGAACTCCATGCGGGCGACGCGTCGTCGTTCGAACACTTCGAGTTGGCCGCGTCGCAGTTCGACTCGCTCGGCTATCGCCTCGACGCGGCGCGGGCGATGCTGATGCAGGGTCGTGCACTCCGCCGGCTCGGTCGGCGTCGGGCGGCGGCGTCCGTGCTGGCCGACGCGAAACGACGATTCGAGGACATGGGCGCGTCGGCATGGCGGGTACAGGTCACCGAAGAACTCGATCGAGTCGCGCCAGGGCGAGGGTCCGACGAACTGACGCCCACCGAATCAAAGGTCGCCGCCTTGGTTGCCGACGGGAGGCGAAACCGAGAGATCGCTGACGACCTGTTCGTCAGTGTGTCGACCGTCGAGGCACACCTCACCAGGATCTATCGCAAGCTTGGCATCCGGTCTCGAACCGAACTCGCACAGCACATCGCCGACGCATCCTGAAATCGTGCCGCGCTGTCACTATGGCTGGCGAGTCTCGTCGAGACTACGTACCCGGATAAACGCCGCGGCACCCGCGACGACGGCCACCGCCGTGCCCGTGAGGAACCCGTTGCCGGCCGCTTCTCGACGATCGAACAGCACAACAGCGAACCACACGCCGACCGTCGTGGCCGCGCCGAGCATGGTACGTCTGGCCCAGACACCGAGCGTGGCGTTGGTGAACACGCCGCCTGTCGGAACCGACGCCATCAACGCCGTGAGTGCGTGCAGCGCGAGGAGGCAGCAGCCCACGGCGGGGAGCCATGGTGTGTCGACATCGCCGACGGTTGCCAACCACCGCCACACGACGACGGCGATGATGGCCGCAGGAAGCTGAGTGTCGGGGCGCATCGCCGCAGCCATCGACAAGAAGCCGACGGCAAAGAGTCCGAGTGGCCACGCGTGGTCGCTGGCGATGCCGACCGCACCGACCGCACCGACCGACGCGGCCACCACTCCGAGCCGCAGCAGCCACTGTTGCCCGCTGCTCTCGAGGATCTCGTCGATCCACTGCTGCAAGATCGACTGATTCATCGCCGGGTCAATCTGGGAGCGGTGGCCCGCCGGACAATCTCGCGCAGGAACGGGTCGAGGCTTCCGGCGCCCTGCCACGCGACGACCGGCACGCCGAGGCGTTGCATGGCGCGGACCTCGCGGTGGCGTTCGAGCAGCCGGATTCTCCAGGCAAGCTCCGTTGTTGCATCGTCACTGGCTTGAACGTCGTCAGGCAGGGTGTCGATGACCGCCACGCTGAGTCCGTGACTCGCAACCGTCGTCGCCCGTTCGAGCGCAGCAGGGGAGATGAGCGGCGACAGCATGATGACCATTGCGCCACTCGGGACCGCAGCGTTCGATTGACGAGCGAGCCCCCGCACGGAGTTGTTCGTTTCGATGGTCGCGAGCACGTCGAGGATCCGGCGAAGATGTCGCCGTCCACTCGCCGGTGGAACCGACGTCTGGAACCGCGCGTCCAAGATGCGCAGCGAGACACGATCGCCGCGCAGCAGGAAGTGCTCGGCGATAGCGCCAGCTGCTCGAACCGTCGTGTCGAGGCTCGACGATGCGCCGTCGATGCCACCCGACTCACCGAAGTCGGCGAGTGCGTCGACGAAGAGTGCAACGTGAGTGTCTTGGTCGGCGTACGTGGATGTCACGTGGAGTTCGTCGCTGCGCACCGAACGAGGCCAGTTGATGCGACGCAGCCGATCACCGGATTGAAACGGCCGGATTCCTGCGAATTCGCTGCCATCACCCGGTTGCGCGGAACGATTCAGCCCGACCAGCCCGTCGGCGCGATGCATCGGTGCGGCAGCGTCGAACGACGCGGGCAGCGGGAGTGCGGTCACCCGATAGCTGCTGTCGAGTGCGGTCCAACGAAACGCGCCCCAGTCGCTGACTCCTACGACGGTGATCGGTCCGACGTCTTGGCGACCCCAGTGGGTGACGCGCATCGGCACGTCGATCGTCGTCGGCTCAGCGCCCTTGTTCAGGCCCGCGGTGACGACGCCCGACGGCGGCCGAGTCTCGAGCCACGTCCGTTGGCGAGCAAGAACGACGATGTGGTCGACTCCGGCAGTATCGGTCAGGTGCCCGGTCCACGTGGTCGCCTCGCCCTCTCGAACCGAGGCCGGACCGACCTGACCGACCAACGTGAGACCGGCCGGTGGTCGTGTCGCAGCGGACCAGGTCGCGACCAACGCAAACGGCGTGGCGAGAACGAGGAGGCTGGGCACCCGGAACAGGAGGGCGGCGGCGACGCCGAGGACTCCGGCAACGACAGCACGGAGATGAGCTGGGCTCGCACCCCACGACCGGTTGACGGGCGTGGTCATGTCGATGTTGGAGGCGCAGACTCGAGCGCCGAAGGCGTCGCAACCGATCCGAGCACGCCGGCGACCACCGACACGCCACTCGCATTGCTCATCCACAACTCGGGTTTGATCGCGATCCTGTGGGCGAGCACCGCAACCGCAACCGCTTTGACGTCCTCAGGCGTCACGAAGTCGCGACCTTCGATGACCGCCCACGACCGCGCCATCAGCATGAGCGCGAGCGAACCTCGAGGCGATGAACCCATGAGCACGTGTGTGTGAGTGCGCGTCGCCGTCGCAAGTCCGACGCAGTACCGCCCGACGCTCTCGTCGACCGTCACCCGTTCGACCGCGGCCTGCATCTTCAGCAAGGTGTCTGCGTCGATGATCGCGCGCAGCGACTGCTCTTCGCGCTGGCGGTCGAGTCGTCGGCTGAGAACATCCCACTCTTCGTCGCTCGTGGGATAGCCGAAGCTCACCTGGATCATGAACCGGTCGAGTTGCGCTTCGGGGAGGGGATAGGTGCCCTCGTACTCGACGGGGTTGGCAGTGGCGAGCACGTGGAACGGGGCCTCGAGTCGGAACGTTTCGCCTTCGACGGTGACCTGGCGTTCCTGCATGGCTTCGAGAAGCGCCGCCTGCGTTTTCGGCGGGGTGCGGTTGATCTCGTCGGCGAGGAGCAATCCGGTGAACAGCGGACCCTTCCGGAAGGAGAAGTCGTTCACCCGCCGGTCGAAGATGAACGACCCGGTGAGGTCGGCGGGGAGGAGGTCAGGCGTGAACTGTGCTCGTGCGAAGTCCAGGCCGAGCGTCTGCGCGAACGAACGGGCGGCGAGCGTCTTGCCGAGGCCAGGGAAGTCTTCGAGCAGCACGTGGCCGCCGGCGAGGATTCCGCTGAGCACCAACGTCAGCGAATCGCGTTTGCCGATCACCGCTGTTTCGACTTCATCGAGCACCGAGCGGGCGAGGTCGGAGACTTCGGTCAGGTCCAGTTGTGTCACGTGGGTTCCTTCATGCGTTGCGTGCGGGAGTTCACAGGGTTCACAGGGTCTCGATGAGGCTGAGCGTGCTCGCCAACGATCGGCGGCGCATCATCGAACGGCGTGCCGCCGGATCGGTGAGGAATCGCGTGAGCTCGGGTCCGAGCACGGCGCCGGCCGCTTCGGGATTGATGTGCCGGTCGATGCCGTGTTCTTCGACGAGACGATCGTCGATGGCTTCGATCAGGCTTCGAGTGACCTCGTCGGTGTGTTCTTCCTCGACTGATTCGCGCGTCGCGGCGGGCTGTATCCGGTCGTTGGTGCGCAGCCGGGTGCGCAGAGTCTGTACCCGCCGATCGGGTCGAGCCGTCGTTCCGGAGACGGCGCGATGGTCACGCAAGGCGAGTGGCGACGTTGCCGTTCTGAGGTCCGCGATGAGCGCTGCCGTCAGTGCGACGAGGAGGAAGATCAACCCGACGAGCACGAGCCGTGGCCGCATACCCAAGAGCACCATCGACACGCCAATGACCATCCCCGCCGCAACGCCCAGCGAGACTCGAGGATCGAGCCGTTCGCGCCACCGCTCTCGTGCGGTCGACTCGGAGTGCGGGCGACCGTCACTCATGCCGTCACCGGATTGCCAGCGGCCCGGTCGCGGGCGATTGCGAGGGATTCGTGCAGTTGATCGAGCGCGACGAGGGCGGCGCGCCGCGCGGACTCGTCGAGCGCGTGCTCGGAGAATCTTGCTTCCCGGTACAGCGCTGCGAGCTCGTGGATAGCACCGGGTTCGACCGAGTAGCGAGCGAGAACCCGCTCGGTGAATTCCACCGATGTGTCGGCTGGGCGGCGTGGGAGGCCGACGTCGGCGACCTCGTGTTCGAGTCGCAGCCAGCACTGGACGATCGCGTTGCGAGGTGTGCCTCGGTTCAACAACGACCGTTGTGTTGCGGCGTCGTCGACGATCGCTGACGCAACGTCGGGGAGCACCTCGAAGTCACCGTCGCCGCTGGCCAGCCGGCGCCAGCGGAGTCGAGGTCGCCGTCGCCACGCGGTGACGACCGCCAGCACGGCCAGCATGATCCCGGCGGTGGCGAGGAGGACTCGAAGGACCGCCTGGACCCAGTCGGGAATGACCAGCGCCGAGCCGTCGTCGTTCGCGGTGAGCTGCTCGATCGGAACCTCGCGAGCTTCGATGTCGATCTCGGCAGGCTCGACGTCAGGGAGGCTCGGTGACCACTGCGGTTCGATCCACAGGTCGACCCCTCCCGAGGTCGAGACCGAGGCGAAGAGAAGGCTCGTCAGTGCGGCGGCGACGACGATCCACGCAACCCGACGGTTCATGCTCCGACCCTACGCTCGACGGCCGCCACCGTGTCGACTGGGGTCGTGATCAGAGCCCGGGAAGGTCGCCGTCGAGACCGAGGTGGATCTTGGCCGCGTCGATGTAGGTCTTCTCGGAGACGAACGCGTGCTGCGTTCCGGTGTAGATGTCGCGGAATGCCCGCTCGAGGCGCGTGCCGTCGCGCACTGCGCTCGTGCCGGCCGCGAGATGCGCCCACTGCGCCACTTCGCGGCTGGCTTCGGTCGCGTACGTCGCGGCGATGCGCATGTCGGCGCGCATCGATGGTGTGCACTCGTTTCCAGCAGCCACAGCGGCTTCGACGGTGGTGAACGCTTCGAGCACTCCAGCGTGCGCGGCACGCCACATCCCCTTGTGGTGGCTGAGGTTGCGCTGGAACGTCTGGCGTAGAGCCAGCGACTCCATGTCGGACATGCGAACTTTGCTCTTGGCGAGCTCCGCCACGTCGTCGAGCATCGACTTCGCGACGCCGAGTGCCCACGAGGCATGGCCCGCCGCGGTGACCGGCATGATGCCGAGTCGGTAGAGCGGAGAGTTGCCGCGTCGCGGTGTGGTTTCGAACAGGGCGAACGTGCGGTGCTCGGGGACGAACACGTCCTTGACCTCGTAGTCGTAGCTGCCGGTGCCGCGCAGCCCCTGAACGTGCCAGCCGTCCTTCAGCGTGACGTCGTCGGCGTCGATGACCGCGACGCTGAACTGGTCGAGGTCGAGCAGCGGTTCGCCGTCGACGACTTTCATGAAGCCGCAGCTGATCACCGACGAGTGCGCAACGCCGGAACCGAAGTTCCAGGCGCCGTTGATCTCGAAGCCGTTCTCGACCGTGTTGCCCATGCCGTTCGGGAAGAACTGCCCGGCGGTGGTGACTCGACCGCCGGATCCGAAGACTTCGTCGTACCCCTCGTCGGGCAGAAAGACTGCTGCTGCCATCGTCGACGGAAGATTGGCGATGCCGATCCAGCCCGCCGCGCCGTCAGCGCTGGCCAGTTCGACCCAGGTTTCGATGAGCTCGCGGAAGCCGGGTTCGGTGCCTCCGGTCTCGACCGGGTTGAGGAACGACATGATGCCGCTCTCCCACAGCGCGTCGACGGCCGCGGGTGTGAGCGTGCGCGCCTCCTCGCTGGGTCCCGCTTCGGCTTCGAGCACCTCGCGGATTCCCTGTGCTGCAATGAGTCCGTTCATGTCACCTCTCCTGTCGTGCCACGATCAGAACTCACCGAAGAATCCGACGCCAAGTCGTGCTTGATTCCGACGGCTTCGAATCGCAGGTCGGCATCGAAATCGGGCACACACCGGACAGTACTGTCGGTACTCGTCAGCCTTCGGGCCGGACCAGAAGGAGACATGTCATGAGTACCTCGCACGCGCAGATCCTGCTCGAGCGTTACTGGGAGGAAGCCAGCAACGCCGGCGACTACGAGCTGATCCGCGAGATCTGCGCGGATCCGATGATTCGCCACGATCCCGGCGGAAAGACAACAGCGCTCACACACGACGAACAGATCGCTCGGGTCAAGTTCGGGCGCGAGGACTTTGGCGGTGTGATCACGCGACTGATCACGCACGCCGACGACACGTATGTCACCTCGGTATGGGAACTCACATCCGAGGTCGGAGACGGCACGCAGTTGTGCGGCATCGAGCTCTTCAAGGTGATCGACGGACGGCTCGCCGAGTGCTGGAACGCGCCCTACGGCGAAGGAAAATGGGGCTGACAGACGGCGGGGTCAGCGGCATCGACGACTCTCGCGTCGCGCTCGTGTGTGGTCGTCAGCCGCCGGCGAGTGGGGATTCGAACGAGATGCCGGGCTCGATGTCAGACCAGGTGGCGACGAAACCGGCGTGGTTCTTCCACTTCACGACATAGCCGTCGGCACGAACGTCGAGCACCCAATCGAGAGTATCGAGATCGAACGCATCGTCGCTGTTGAGACCACCTTCGAATTCGGCCCATCGCGCGTATTCGACGACGTCAGATGATCGATAGGCCGCGAGGTCGACGCGGACGCGGAAGCGAACGTTCGAGTCGTCGCTGGGCTCCTGTGTGACGGAGGCGTATGGTGCCACGTTCTCGTTGAGCACGTCGGTGAGGTGATAGGGCGTACTCTCACCGGGACCGAGTAAAACGAAAGCGGCCACTCTCTCGCCGAGAACTGGCTGCCAGTCGGGTGAACCGACTGGACGTTCCCACGCTTCGAAGCCGGCGATCTCGACTTCGGTGGACACGCCGCCCTCGTGCACCACAACCCGTGTGATGCCGCTCGACGCATCTGTGTTCGTCGTCAACGCGAGGACGCCGTTCTCGTCATCGACGGAGAAGTTGTAGGTGTCCCAGGTTGTCGCGTGCTGCGTGAGCGCTGCGGGCCAGAGCCGGCTCGTGAGAGGCGCGGAGACGTCACCAGCGAGCGGCGGGAACGCGTAGTGCTCGACAGCGAACCAGCCGCAGACGCCAGCCGCGACGAGAACGCCGATCTGCACGGCGCGGCCGCCCGCTCGACCGATGGCGCCGACCGTTGTTGCGAACCGACTCGGTGCCGGGGGAGCCGGAGCGGGTGCAGGAGTGAGATCCACGGGCTGCATCAGGGTTCCTCCAGCACTCGGAATTGAGGCGTCACGATCACGACGTTCGTCTGGAATCCGGGGATTCCGTATGCCACATCGTTCAGCGTGTACGAGAAGTTCCAACCTTGGTCGGGTCCTTCGAATTGGCGAACGATGCCGAGATCGTCGATCCAGATATCGAAGGTGTCGGTCGTGCCCGAGATGAAGTCCAGGCGTACCCAATCCGAATAGGCGGCAGGTTCGGCGGCAGCGAACGCAGGAGCATCGATTTGCAGCTGATAGTGCCGCACCGGAACGGGACCCGGCGGTCGCGTCACATCGCTCGAACCGGGGCTGGCCGTGAACGTCGTGACGACCGGGATCGTCGTCGCCGGAACGACGACCAGTTCGTCGGAGGTGTCGATCGCCGGTGGTGGAGGTGGGGCCGGGGAGAGCGGCACGATCTGGAGTTCTTCGTCGGTTTCGGCGAGCACGCTCACGAACGGGTGCATCTCGATGGGCACGAGGTCGTGCATCGTGAGCACCACGTTCGAGAAGCTCACCAATTCCTCGAGTTCCTCTTTCACCGACTCGTCGGGAACGTCGAACCACTCGGCCGAACCGCGAACCTGAGCGACAACGCGCTCGCCTCGGATGTCGTAGACGATTTCGTCGGCGGGATCGGTGGCGGTGTCGCGGAACGAGAGGTCGTAGACGTGGTGGGTGCTCGTCATGCTCTCGCGAACGCGCCCTGTCGTCGCTTGGCCCGTGGCTGAGTTGTCGATCGCGAACCGGAAGTCGATGTAGCCGCCGACCGGGAGGAGTGGATCGCCTGTTGGCAGCGGCGAGCCGAGAGGCGGGAGGAACGTTTGAGTCGTCTCCGCGAACTCGGACGTGTCGGTCGACCGGTCCTGGTAGGCGTCCCATCCGAAGCGTGCAGCGCTGCCGACTCCGGCGACGAGGACGGCCACGATTGCGGTCCGCACGACGCGGGCGCCGAATGAGTGCTGTGGACCGCGTTGCTTCGCATGCCTGTTCGGCGATGGACGCTGTGCGTAGTAGGCGGCGGCTGCTGCCTGCTGGGCCGTCATGCCCGATCCCTGCATCGTGGGCGCAGGAGCCGCTGGTGGTGCTGAGCTCACCGGGGCGACGGTCGGGAGCATCGGTGTGATGAGTTGAGGTTGCTCAGCGGTGGTCGTCGGAACGTGGGCCGCAGGAATCGTCGGCAACGTCAGTTCGGTGGCTGGCTGGGGTGGAGCGGGTGTCGCGGCAGAGGGAGCCGCTGCAGCGATCACCGGTGTGGGGATCGGTGTCGCAGTCGGCGGAGGAGTCAATGGCGCCAGCGGAAGAGTTGGGAGTTGGGCAGTCGGGCTCGACGTCGCGACCGGGATGTCGCTGGGTACGGGGGCGAGTCCGTCCGTCGTTTGGGGCGCGACGGGCTGCGCTCGCGGTTCGGTGAGATCCGGAGTGAGCGAGGGGTCGGGCGGGAACGACACATGAGTGCATCGGGCGGTCTTGACGAGTACTTGAACAAGATTGCGAACGAGCGCGCCACGATTCGATGAGACGTCGGTCGTCTGATTGCGCGAGTGTCATCGTCGGTGACCAGCAAGATTCTCGAACTCAGTCAGATCGACGACGATGCGGTCGGCGGCAAGGCGCTGGGGTTGGCGCGTCTCGTCTCGATGGGGCTCGCTGTGCCGCCAGCCTTCGTGATTCGTGACGCCGTGGCAGGGAGCTACCCGGTCGGCCTCGACGAACGCCGCGACGCGCTCGACTGCAAACGCGTCGCCGTGCGCTCGTCGGCCGAGGGCGAAGACGGCGCCGAGGCGTCGTTCGCAGGCCAGTACGAGACGGTGCTCGACGTGACCGGCGGCAGCGAACTGCGCCAGGCGATCGATCGATGCGTCGCGTCAGCCTCCGACGAACGAGCCACGAGCTATCAGCAGGATCGGGCGAACGCGGAGGTCGCCACGATGCATGTCGTCGTCCAACGCATGGTCGACGCACGGGCCGCGGGCGTCGTGTTCACCGCGGACCCAGTGAGCGCGCGTCGCGACCTGCTCGTCGTCGACGCCGTCGAAGGTCTTGGTGAAGTGCTCGTGAGTGGCGAGGCGACACCCGACCACTACGGCGTCAACCTCAGCGGTGACATCGTGCGTCGCCAACTCGTCGGTGACACGGCACTGCTGAGCGACACGGAGATCACGTTGATCGCCACGCAAGCTCGCCAGGCCGCGGCGAGCGAAGGGCGCCCGCTCGACCTCGAGTGGGCGATCGACCAGAACGGCGAACTGTTCTGGCTTCAAGCGCGGCCGATCACGACGTTGCCCGCCGATCTGAACGAATTCGACACCACGCTGCCGCGTGCCGACGACGTGCTCACGATCAGCAACGTGAGCGAGATGATGCCGGGCGCCGTGTGCCCGCTCACGATGTCGTTCACCGGATGGGGGATCGACTACGGCGTCCAACACATGCAGGTCACGGTCGGAACACGTGACGCGATCGATCAGGAATGGCAGGTCACCGCGTCGGCGTACGGGCACCTCTTCCTCAACCTCACGGGCAACGTGGTGATGTCGGCTGGTCTCCTCGGTTCGAGTGCCGCCAGGACGGCGCAAACGGTGTGCGGGCGCATCGTCCCCGAACTCAAGGATCTTCCGCCGCTTCCACTCCACCGGCGCACCGCCAACATGGCGAAGCTGCTCCGGTACTGCCAGCAGGCGCCGCACGTCGTTGATCGATTCGACGACGAGCTCGACCAGTTCGCG
Organism: uncultured Ilumatobacter sp.; assembly: GCA_938049325.1. Taxonomy (GTDB): domain Bacteria; phylum Actinomycetota; class Acidimicrobiia; order Acidimicrobiales; family Ilumatobacteraceae; genus Ilumatobacter_A. The sequence continues at coordinate 28,683 of CALICC010000371.1, forward strand.
ATCGAGGCCCACGGAGACAGCACGGCGATGTGGCGTGAGATCAAGAGCAAGACGTGGTTCTTCGATCACGCGATGGCCGTGCATATCCAGTCGTCGGCACTCTCGGGTTTCTTCTGCGGAATTGTCGAGAACATGGTCGCGGAGGAATCGAACGCGAGCACCGTTGCCGAACAGGGCGAGGCGGTTCGATTGCTTGCTGGGGCGACCGGCGTCGAGAGCGCCGTGATGTTGGACGAGCTCGACGAACTGATCGACCAGATCGCTGCACATCCTGATGCCGAGGGTGACTTCCGTTCGGTCACCGTTGACGCGGCCGCCGCGTGGTTGCGGGCCACACCGGGGGTGGCCGACGGGTTCGAGAAGTTCTTGAGCCGCCACGGTCACCGCGGGTACCGCGAGTTGTGCGTGCGCGACCCGTCGTGGGGCGACGACGTCTCGCCGTTGGTGCAGAGCATGCAGGCGGCGGTGCATGCTCGGTTGGTCACCGGAGAATCGACACCGGAGCGCGACACGAGCGTCGATACGTCGGAGCTCAGCCGCGGCCTGCGTGGGATCTTGCCGCGCGCACACAACGCGATCCGTCGCCGCGAGCAC
>CALICC010000372.1 GCA_938049325.1 uncultured Ilumatobacter sp.
CCGTCGAAGATCATCGTGGCCAGCGTCTGCATCGGTGGGAACGGGATGGCCATGTAGTCGACCGAGCGGAAGTTCTCCTCGCCGCCGTGGAAGTCGGGCGGGATCGGGAGTCCGTTGTTGAAGTAGCTGGGGTCGATGAGCTGGCCGGTGCCACCGACATGAAACACGATCGGGATACCGGCTTCCTCCGCCTGTCGCCAGACGCGGTCGAGGCTGCGATGACTGGGCGAGTGCCCAGCCGGACAACCGGAGGCGACGAGGAGCGCTGACGCGCCCATTTCGATTGCCTCGCTCGCCATCGCCGCCGCCCGATCGAAGTCGGCGAGCGGGACGTAACAGGTCGACAGGAGCCGGTCGTCGACGGAGCAGAACTCGGTCATGCCGCGGTTGTGTGCCCGGGCTGCGCCATACGCGAGGTCGAGATCGACGCGGCCGGAGGCGTCGGGGTGTTCCCACTCGTAGAGCCGCGAATTGTGGAACGTGTTGAAGAGCAGCTGACTCTCGACGCCGATGTAGTCGAGGACTCGGGGTCGGTCTTCGGCGAGGAATGACCCGGTTGCTGCGAAGTTCTTCCGGTTCATCACGTCGGCGGCTTCGTCAGCGAGGAACTCGGGTGATCGGTGCCGATCGGTGAGGCGCGCGAAGATCGCGTCGAGATCGTCGGGGCTTGGTGCGTCGCCCGGCGCGGCGTCGCCGGTTTGTGCGAGTTCGTTCGCGTACGCCGGGATCGCGAGTCGTTCGCGGATGTCGGGGTCGGCGTGGTCGCGCAACCACGTGGGCGGTTCCATGATGTGGGCGTCGGCGTCGTGGACCCGGCGTCGCTCGATGTAGGCCATGGTTCATTCTTGCCGAAACGAGAATGGTCGCCCTACTCGGCGCTCGCTCGGTGTCAGGTCGAGCGCGCCGCGACGGCGCGGCGGCTGCGAAGGTCTTCGATGTCGAGGTAGCAGCCGTGCAAGAGTCGCCGTCCCGACGACCCGAGCGCGAACGGAGTGCGGCCGTGCAGCACTCGGTGGTTGTCGAACGCGAGCAGCTCGCCGGGGCGGAGCGCGACCTGCACTTCGTTGTCGGGGTGATCGATGAGATCGGTCCAACGACGCAGTGCTCTGTAGAGGTCGGCGACGTCGGCGGCGTCGACGAAGGGCGACCCGGCGAGGTCGGGTGCTCGCCGGATCTGAAAGTACGTGCCGTCAGGACGCAGACCGATCAGCGGGGCTCGTCCGTGGAATTCCACGTCGTCGCGTACGAACGGATAGCTGAACTCGGTGGCCGTCAGCAGCCGCCACGCCGCTGGGTCAGCCGTACGGATCTGCTCGGCGACGGCGTATCCGTCGACGAGGGTCGACGCCCCGCCCGCCACGTCGACCACGCCGGCGAGGAGCAATTGCAGACCCGGGGCGACGTCGCGGTACGGCAGGTCGGTATGGACGAGCAAGCCACGTTCGCTGTCGACGGCCGACACGGGCTCGATCGTTGCTTCGATCCTCCAGGTCACGCCGTAGTTGGTGGCGCGAATGTCGCCGATGAGTCTCGCCACGCTGCGCAGCCCGTCGTCGCTCGGATCGACGCCGGTGACCACCGCCGCGCCACGCTCGGTGATCGTGTCGAGCCATGCGACGAGTCCGGCCGGGTCGTCGAGGTCGGTGCGGGCGAACGTCGACAGCGCTCCCCCGCCGCCGTCCCAGAGCAAGCGGCCGGCGGCTGGGTCGGATGCCTCGCCGACGTCAGCAAGGTGGCGACGGAGCCAAACGGTCTCACAGATTGCAGTGTGACCGTCGGTCAGCTCGACGCGAAGGTGGCCCTGCTCGACGTTTGCTGCGACGACGCCAAGGTCGAGCGGTATCTGCGCAGAGTCGACGAGCCGCTCGTTCGTGGCCGGGTTACGGCACGCGGCGCAGACGCAGGCGTCGCGCAACCACACGGCATGCAATTGATGTTCGGCGTCGCCGATCCGGATCGTGAGCGTCTGGTCGTCGTGCCCTGCGGGCCGGTCCAGAATCGTGATGCCGACGGTCACGGGCGCGACGTTAGCCAGCGGCTCGGTCCAACAACCGTGGCGCGCATCGGGTGTCAGCAGAACGCGACAGCGAGACCGAAGATCGCGCCGACGATGACCGCGACAGACACGAAGTAGATGAAGAAGCGAATCACGCGACGCTCCAGGAACGCCTCCACGGCTCCGAAGATCGCAAACACCAGCGCCACGGCGACGGTGACGTGGAGAAGCAGCGCCAGAGCCAGGCCGAAGATCAGTCCGGCTCGGCGGTGGCCTCCCCATCCGACCAGCGCCAGCACTGCCGAGACGATCACGGCGACGCCACCGCCGTGCAGTAGTTCGCGCCACCAGGGCAGGTCGCCCATCCATGGGAGCGGCGCCTTGCAGTCGATGAGATCGATGGTTGCTGCCGTGCCGAAAGCGAGGATGATGCCGCAGGTGATCGCGATGGTCGGGAGCCAGCGCATCTTGTTGCGACCGCCGGCGAGCGTGGCGATGAGCACGGTTGCCCAGACCAACCAGCGCCGCGCCCAGGTGGCGCCGAGGCCGCGCATCGCGTCGCGCAGGATGCGATCAGATTCCTCTCGGGGGATCTCGGTGTCGGCGATGTACGTGGGCTCTTCGTTCGGACCATGCACGAGGCCGTCGTGCAAGATGGCGGCCGGCAGGTGAACGCCGGTGCGCGGGATCAGCCAGGTGAAGAGCCTGGGAACCGAGGTGAGATCGGTGGTGAACGCTCCGAGGTTGGCCGGGACGATGATCACCTGTTCGAGCTGGTCGTCGTAGAACGCGACCGGCTTGGCGAGACGGAATTCCTCGCGTTGTGCGTCGCCGATCTCGAGCAGAATGCGCTGCCAGATTCTTCCGAGAATCCCGGAGGCTGGCTTCGGTTTGCGTTCGAGCAGCACTCGCTCGAGGATGATGTCGGGCTCGCTGTCGGGGTTGTCCGGATCGAAGAATCCGGACGCCGGCAGATTCGGTGGTTTGGTGATCGAGCCGGTGATCACCACCGGTTCACGCGGCGCTGCTGGTTGGTCTTCCACGTGTTCGGCAGCTTCGCTCGGGGTGACCGCACCGTCGACTTCGAGTTCCCTCATCATCTGATTCTCCTTCGGCACCCAACACGATGCACGCCTTTGACGGATCCGAGCGATGACCGGGCGGCCACACGGTTCTCGGGGCTCGATCAATCAGGAGCGCGTCAGGCGCCGCGTGATACCTGCGAATTCAGGCGCTGTGCGACTGCTGCTGTGTCAGCGGGCTGCGCCGATGCGTCGCCTGTTGACCACGTGACGTCGACGGAGCGCCACCAGGCTGACCAGGATCGCGACGACGGCGGCCCCGCGGGCGAGCCAGCTCAACGGTCCTCCCTCGGTCTCCACCGTGCCGACGATGCTGAGCTCGCTGAGCGCTCCGGTTGGCTCCGAATCGACCGCTGCCGACGATCGCTCATCGATCGGCTGCTCGGCCGTTGCCACCTCGACCTCGTCCGCATCATCGGCGTCGTCGTAGACGCCGAGTACGCGGGCGGTGGCGACGTCGACGGCCCCGGTGACTTGAAGGTCGCCGACCTCACGCTGGTAGTCGGCAACGGCGGCCATCGTGTCGTAGCCGTAGATGCCGTCGGCGCCGCCGGGCACGTCGATGCCCGCTTCGATGATGGCCTGCTGGACCGCCATGACGTTGTCGCCTTCGGCACCGGGAACGAGCACGGTCCATGGCGCCTCGGCGGGGCTGATGACGGTGCCGGCGAGTACCTGCTCGATGTTGCCGGTGAGGAAGGTTGTGAGCGCATCGACGCCGGTGCGCGACAGGTGCACGCCGTCGTATTCGAACCATGACGTCGACCCGAGCGAGTAGGTCGCCCAGTCAGCGATCTG
>CALICC010000373.1 GCA_938049325.1 uncultured Ilumatobacter sp.
CCTATGGATATGTGTGTGAATGACTACGGAGCGATCGGGCGACCGCTCGCGAGTTCAAAAGAACCGTAGTGCCTGGGCAGTGCCGGCGCCGGGTCAGGTCAGGAGACAGATCCGTCGTCGACCGGCGCCGCCGCGGCGCGCGGGATGCTCGGGATCACGCGCACGACCTTCGAACGCAACAGCCGGAACGTACCGACGGCTCCGAACGGCGCAAACCGGGCAAACAGGATCAACAGCACACCGAAAACGACTCCACCCAGCCCGTTGAGCTGCGTCCCTTCGTCGACGATCGAACTGAAGACCGGGTACGAGTCGGGATCCTCACCGATGCCACGGGCGACCTTGTTGACGAACACATAGAAGACGGCGCCGACCAGCGGGCCCCACACCTGTGCCGCACCACCGACGACCATGGCCACCAGGAACGTCACCGCCCCGATCAGTCCGAACAGCGGCACGTCACCGTCGACCAGTCCGAGCTTGAGACCGAACAGCGCGCCAGCGATGCCGGTGATCGCCCCCGACAAACCGAACACCACCGTCTTGATGACCGACAGGTTGACGCCCATCACCTCGGCGGCGAGTTCGTTGTCACGCGTGGCGACCATGGCACGACCGATCCGGCTGCGCAGAAGACCGCCGACGAGGAGCATGATCAACAGCAGCAGGCCCAGCGACAAGTAGATGAACCACTTGTTGAGGTCGGCACGGCCTTCAAGGCCGATCGCGCTCGCCCAGTCTGGCGGCGAGTACTTCGAGCCCTTGATACCTGCCGCACCACCCGTGATGCCTTCGAGTTCTTCCCATTTGAGCGTAGAACGAACCGCTTCGACAGCAACCAGCGTGGTCAGTGCGAGATAGATGCCTTTGAGCCGCAGTGCCGGCAAGCCGATGACGCAACCGACGACGAAACAGAAGACCGCCGCGACCGGAATCGTCCAACCAGGCGACCATTGGTTGTCAGGGCCGAAGAACGGCGTGTTGATCCGGCCTTCGGTCAGCACGATGGCTGTGAACGCTCCCAGAGCGAAGAACGCTGCGTGACCGATCGAGAGCTGGCCGGTGAACCCGGTGATCAGGTTGACGCCCATGACCGCGATCGCCACGATGAAGGCGTCGGCCAGGAGACCCAGACCCGAGTTGGTCCAGCCGTCGCCGAGCACACCGGTCCATCCGAAGACGCGGATTCCGAGGTACGCCAGCGGAATGGCGAACACGGCGATGCGGCCCAGCCAATGAAGTCCGCCATTGGCCGGCGTGAGAATGGGATAGGTCGAATCGCTCATCACACACGCTCCACTTTCTCGGTGCCGAACAAACCTGACGGTCGAAAGAGCAGCACCGCCAGCAAGACGACCAACATGACCGGGAACAACATCTCAGCCAAGAAGTCGACGTAGCCGATGAGGAACGCTTTGAGCAGCCCGATCGTGATGCCACCGACGACGGCGCCGAACGGCGAGTCGAGCCCACCCAACACCGCGGCCACAGAGGCCAAGAGGAACGGTCCGAGCATCAGCGTGCCGCTCAACGCGGCAGACGGTGCGAGCAGCGTTGCTGCAAGTGCGCCGATCGCGCCAGCGAGTCCCCAGCCGAGAATCAGGATGTTGCCGACCCGGATGCCGACGAGGTTCGACGACTCCTGGTTGTTGGCCACGGCACGCATCGCGAGGCCGATCTTGGTGTAGTTGAAGAGCAGGAACAACAGCAGCACCATGACGGCGAGCACCGCGATGATGCCGAGGCGTTCGTAGCGGATCGTTGCATCGCCGATCTTGAAGAACGCGTTCTCGTCATTGGGGAACACACTCGGCAAGCCGCGAGCGTCGACGCCCCAGAACATGGCACTGAGCTGGTTCACCGCGAGGAACACACCGATCAACGCAACGATCACCGCCCCTGGATTTCGTTCCTCGATCGGACGAACGACGACGCGCTCGACAAGCGCCGCGATCACGAAGCCGATGACCATGGCCACGAGGATCGACAGCCACACCGGCCACCCGCTGAGGGTGAACGTCGACGCGAAGAAGGCACACAGCGTGCCGATCTCGCCTTGCGCGAAGTTGAGCTGACCGGTCGACCGGAAGATCACGACCAGTGCGAGCGCGAGCAACGCGTAGATCGATCCTTCGGCCAGACCGTTGAACATTCTTTCGATGAACAGCGACATCAGCCGACTCCTCCGAGGTATGCCTCTTTGACCGTGTCGTCGGCCAACAATTCGTCACCGGTTCCGGTCGCCACGATGTTGCCCGTTTCGAGCACGTAGGCCCGATCGGCCAACTGCAGCGACAGCCCGGCGTTCTGTTCGACGACCAGCAGCGCCATGCCCATCTCGTCGCGTAGCTCGCCGAGGATCCTGAACAGGTCCTGCGTGATGATCGGCGCCAACCCGAGGCTCGGCTCATCGCACAGCAGCAGCTTGGGCCGGTTCATCATCGCTCGGGCGATCGCGAGCATCTGCTGTTCACCACCCGAGAGTTGGCCAGCGCGCTGATCACGCCGCTCTGCGAGCCGCGGAAACACGTCGTACCAGCGATCGAGGTCGGCCGCGATCGACCCCTTCATCGCGTAGGCACCGGCGCGCAGGTTGTCTTCGACCGACAGGTCGGTAAAGGTGCCTCGGCCCTGTGGCACCTGTGAGATGCCGGCGCGGAGCACCGCATCCGGCTTGGCCTTGCCGATCGACGAGCCTTGGAACACCACGTCGCCGGTGCGAGCGATCATGCCGGAGATCGCCCGCATCGTGGTGGTCTTGCCAGCTCCGTTGGCGCCCAGGATTACCACAATCTCGCCGTCGGCCACGGTGAAGTCGAGTCCGTGGAGCACCTCGATCTGGCCGTAGCCGGCGGTGAGCCCACGCACGTGCAGGATCGGCTCGCTCATGCGCTCGTCCCGAGGTAGGCCTCGATGACGCGAGGATCGCTCTGCACTTCGTGCGGGAGCCCTTCGGCGATCTTGCGGCCGAATTCCATCGCCACGACCCGATCAGAGATCGACATGACCATGCCCATGTGGTGTTCGACCAGCAGGACGGTGACACCGAACTCGTCGCGAACGCGCTTGATCGTGTCGCCGAGCTCGCCGACTTCGGCGTGGGTCAGCCCGGAGGCCGGTTCGTCGAGGAGCAACAGGCGAGGATGCGACGCGAGCGCTCGCGCCAACTCGAGACGCTTGAGCGTGCCGAACGGCAGACCTGCCGCTGGTTGAAACGCGAATTGTGCGAGGTCGAGCGACTCGAGAATCGAGTACGCCTCGGCGCGAAGCCGCTTCTCCTCGGCGCCGGCGCCGATGCGAAGCATCGAGCGAACGAAGCCGATCTGGCCGTGGTGGTGTGCACCGGTCATGGTGTTCTCGAGCAATGTCATGGTCGGGAAGAGCGCCAGATTCTGGAACGAGCGAGCGATGCCGCGTTGTGCGATCCCGTGTGCCGGCAGCGCGAGCACGTCCTCGCCGGCGAACGTCAGCGAGCCACTCGTCGGCTCGTAGATCCGACTCAACACGTTGAACATCGTGGTCTTGCCGGCGCCGTTCGGTCCGATCAGCCCGAGGATCTCGCCCTCGTGCATCTCGAACGACAGCTCGTCGAGGGCGACGATGCCCCCGAACTGCACCGTGATCGCATCTGCTTCAAGTAGTGCCACCTAGGTCCTCTCATCTCCACTTCGGCGTACCGATTCGCGGCCGGATTCACGGCCAGCTTCCTTGCCGGACGGACCGTAGCAGCCGCGCCCGAATCGGACCCGAACCCGCACGGGGCCGGCATCGATTCGGGGAGTTCTCCCCATGCCGCCCGCGATGTGCTGACAAGAGCCGGCACCTAGAGTCGAAGACGTGGACATCAGCCGAACCCCCAGGTCCCCATTGGCACTCTTGGTCGGCGCAATGCTGCTCGTCGCCGCATGCGGTTCGACCGACGTGCTGGTCACGAGTGAACGCTCGGATCAGATCCGCGCGGTCACACCCGATGATCCCGATCGACCTGACGACCCTGACGACCCTGACGACCCCGTGCCGTCGACTTCAGAGCCTGGTCGCAACACACCGATCGACCCGATCGATCCGGAGGATTCGATGACGGATCCCGAGATCGTCGACATCGACCCGACCACCCTCGACCCCAACGCCATCGATTTCGGCGACGACAAGCCCGAGCGCGCCTACGACAACTTCCTCCTCGCATCGCTCGCCGACATCGAACTCTGGCTGGCCGAAGAGTACGAGCCGGCCTTCGGAGAGCCCTTCGTGCCGCTCGAAGGATCGGTCTTCGCCGGCTATCCCGAGCGCAACGACCCGATCCCCGGCTGCGGCGAGCCGACCACGAGCTACGACGAACTGCAACTGTTCGTCGCGTTCTACTGCCCGATCGGCGACTTCATCGTCTACGACGACGGCGCGGGCGGCTTGCTGTTCACCCTGGCCGAAGAATTCGGTCCCGCCACGATCGGCATCGTGCTGGCTCACGAGTACGGCCACGCGATTCAAGAACGCACCGGGGCGCTCCGGCTGAACTTGCCGACGGTCGCCACCGAACAACAGGCGGATTGCATCGCCGGCGCATGGGCGGGGCGGGCCGCAAGTGGCGCGGCGCCCGGCGTCCCGTTCAGCGACGACGACATCCGCGCCGGGCTGATCTCGATGATCCGAGTGCAAGACCCGGTCGGACTCAACCCCAACGAGCCGGGCGGCCACGGCTCCGGATTCGATCGTGTCGGAGCGTTCCAAGTCGGGTTCAACGAAGGCCTCAGTCGTTGCGAGCGCCTCATCGAGGACCCGCTGCCGCTCATGCCGCTGAACTTCCTCGGACAAGAAGACATCGCCAACCAGGGCAACGCACCGTTCGGTTTCGAAGACGACGAACTGTTCGGCTTCCTCGTTCCCGACCTCAACCTCCTCTTCGACAACGACCTCGACGCCGAGTTCCCGAACTTCGAACAGCTCGAACTCGTCACCACGCAGAGCGCCGCTGAGGTCGTCTGCGACAACCCCTTCGGTCTGTACGAACTCGGCGTCGAACTGTGTGCGGCGACGAACACGGTGTTCCTGAACGAGCCCGTGGCGCGAGCTCTCTACGACGACTTCGGCGACTTCGCCCCCGGCTACCTCCTCGGTGTTGCCTGGGCGGAAGCAGCGCAGCGGTCGACCGACTCCGCGTTGCTCGGCGAGCCACGCCAGCTCCGAAACGATTGCCTCGTCGGCACCTGGGTCAAGTCGGTTACGCCGACACTCGACGAGTTCGGCAACCTCATCCTCGACGACCAGGGTCGGATCGTGCTCCCCCAACCTCGCGATCCGGGCCGCGGCGCGTCGATTTCACCAAACGACCTCACCGAGGCGATTCAAACAGCGATCATCATCGGTGACCCGATGTCCGACACCGACGTGTTGGGCAGCGCCTTCGAGAAGATCAACTCGTTCCGCCGAGGCGCCATCGAAGGCATCACGGCCTGCGGCTGACGTCGAGTCGTTGAGACGTCGATTCGTCGATTCAGCTCGAGGCCGGAGCGAGTTCGGCCAGCAGGTTCGCGAGCTCGACGGGGCGATCGCCCTGAACACTGTGTCCAGCTCCGTCGATGATCCGCACCGTGATGTTCGGTTGCCGGCGCGACGCCTCGGCCACGTCATCGTCGTCGACGACAGGTGACAGCGAGCCGCGTACGAGGGTGATCGGAGCGGTTACGGCGCCGAAATCGTCCCAGAGCGGGGACATGACCGCCACCGTCGCATCCGATGACGCCGCGTGGCCCGCCGACGCCTCCCCCGCGGTCGTCGAGTCAGTACCCGTTTCGTTCTCGGTGTCGGTGTCTCGCGAGCGTGCGTGGCTCGACCGGTCGTAGCGCCACTGCCACGAACCATCCGGTTGCTGTGCCGCGTTGTGCAAGATCCCGCGTCGCAGCGACGACGCCGACCGAGTGGGATTGAACTCAGTGGTGCGGGCGAACAACTCATCGAAGCTGGCGAACTCCTGCGGGCCGTCGACGAAATCGATCACAGCCTTCGCCTTCTGCCCGTTCACGCCCGGCGTGATGTCGACCATCACGAGTGACGGAACCAGCGCCGGATGACGAACAGCGAGTTCCATCGCCGTCAAGCCACCCAACGACATCCCGACGACCACCCGAGCCCTCGGTGCGAGTTGCCCGACGACCACGGCGACGTCGTCGGCGAGGTTCGGCGGCGTGTACGCACCGTCGCCGCGCCAGCCCGAGTGCCCGTGACCCGGGAGGTCGATCGCGAGGGCCGGTCGACCGAACGCGAGCGCCACGGTGTCCCAGGTATGAGCGTTTTGTGCGCCGCCGTGGATGAACACGACCTCCACCGGATCGCTCCCCCAACGCAGCGC
>CALICC010000374.1 GCA_938049325.1 uncultured Ilumatobacter sp.
GAAAGCAAAGCCGAGGAACGCCAGCACGCTTTTCGGCACGCCGTCGATGCCGCGCCAGCAGCGGCCTGGGACCACATCGACAGGGGCCGGCTCGAAGCCGCGTTGTCCGACCCGACATCTCCTCGAGCGCACCAACGTGAGATCTACGGCGCAGTGAGCACGCTCGTGTGGCTCGCCGGCGTCGAAGTGGCCGACTGGCCCCTCGAACCTTCCTGAACTCGGTGAGCTCGCCGAGTCAGCAACTCTGCCCGTGAGGTTCGCGGTCAGCTTGCCGCGCGCAGCGCATCGGCGACGGCATGAGCTTGCGCGTCGCGTAGGTAGTTGATGACCAGAATCGTCAGCGCCACCCACTCGGCAAAGAACAACCAACGGTCACCGATCCATCCGCCGAACACGAACGCAACGAGCGAGAACACAGCAAACGGCGCCAAGATCACCGCCGCTCGACCGAGGTTGCGCTTCACGAGCGTCCACCGATTGAGCACCATCCAGACCGGCAGTACCGGGGCCATGCACAACCATCCGAGGGGTGGCCACTTCGGCACGTCGGTGTCGCGCATCGTCTCGAGAAACGCGCCGACGACGAAGAACAGACCAGCGAACGCGAAGTGCAAGACGGCCGTCCTCCCGATGTGGTCGAAGACGATCACGCCCAGCAGGTACGCACCCATCAGCACATGCACCCGATGGCCGCGGTAGATCCATCCGTTCACGACGAACAACATCACCGCGGCCGTCAGCGGAATGAAGAACGCACCGGCCGGTGCCATGTCGTGATAGGCGCTGATGCTGCCGCGCGACGACAGCGTCTCACCGACGTGTCCCATCTCGGCAATCCACATGATCAAGGGCGCGACGATGCACGCCCCGACCGCCGTGACGTCGAACGACTGATACTGCCAGCTCGGTTCGTTCTTCAACAGATTGACCATCTCGACCTCTCCAGTCGCCGCGTTACCGGTTCGATCAGATCGTCTGGGTCGACGCCAGGATTTCGCCGATCGAGCGGCGGTGATCGTCGGGAAGCCAGTCGCGGTTCGCGCCGAGGAAACTGTGGCTGTCCATCTCGAGCAGACCGATGATCACCTCGGCCACGATGCGTGCGCCGATCGGGCCGAGACCTTCGGCCTTCTGCGGCTGGCCAGTCGCTCGCGCTCGGCCGATCTCCTGGGCCTCGGCGAGAATGTACAGCCACAGCGGAGCGCCGTTGCCGTCGATCTCACCACTCGACACGGTCTTGACGCGGGCCATGACCTTGTCGATCTCGGCAGCGTCGCGACCCATGTGCTCGGCGACCTTCTCCCCTGCCGGAAGCAGGAACTGATTGCCACGCCGAAGGTTGCGCGCAGCCAACGACCGGTCGGCTGGATCAGCGCTGCTCACGACGGGAAGGTCGAGCAGCTCGGGTGACAGCTTCGTGTTGAGCTTCTTGGTGTTCTGCACCTGGCGGTTCTGCGACGTGTGGAACATCTCATGCCAGTCGACGACGGCGCGAGCGTCGCCAACGGCTTCGAACCCGCGCCCGTAGACGTCACCGAACAGTTCGAAGCGTGGGTTGCCTTGCTGAACCTGCACCGTGAGCGGCACCATCGAGTGGCCGAATCGGTAGGCGGCAACGGAGAACTCGACGGGAATGAACGGCTCGCCGCCGCAGTACCACTTCCGTCCGTGGGTGAGGATGTCGTCGACGACCGGCTTGCCGCACATGTCGTACAGGAAGTCGAACACGACGCACCACTGGTAGTGCCACGTGGTCTTCTGGCGAAGCTCCTCGAAGAGACCAGCCGGTAGCTCGAGATCGGCGTCGGCAACGCCGGGCTGCTCGGCGCGAATTTCGGCGAGTCGCTCTTCGGCGAGCTGGTTGTGGAAGCGAATCATGCCGAGCTGCAGCTGACTGACGACGCGGTTCTCGTCGTTGCGGAAGTCGCCGATCATCGCGACGCCGTCGTGGTTCCGCTGAAGATCGTCGGCAGCGAGAGGATCGCCGCCGCCGGTCTCCGCGCCGGTGAGCAGCTTGACGCCCGTGTTGTCGTAGAGGAACGGACTGGCCTCGGGGCCCGCTCCGTACACGCAGTCGAGGTCGAGTTGTGGCGTTCGCGAGTTGGGGATCGTGTCGGCGTCGCCGACCACCGAGCCCAAACTCGACGAGACGTCGAGCGTGATGTCATGGTCGATGAACTGGCCGAAGAAGACCTGTCCGACCGGCACCGTTTTCGACTCGATCTGCGCCACTGTCCCCGACTCGCGCATCTTGCCGTTGGCATCGCCGATCCTGACGAGCACGTCGGCCGGCACGAAGTTCGCGGGAAGGTCGCCGAACATTCGACCGAATCGGTCGCTGCGAGTTTCGGATTCGGCGCTGTACGCGCAGAACTGTTGCGTTCCGGCCAATGGTGGTTGCTGACCGTGATGTGGACACCTGGACATGTCGCCCCCCTCAGAGCTGTGGCCAATCCCGCCTACAGGCCGATCGTCGCGACTCCGACTCTCGAAGCCGTCAGGCAACAGATTGACAAAACGCGACGACGCCTCGCTCGGAATATTCGAGCGAGGCCGTCGCGGGTCAGAGTGTGAGGGTGATCGTGGCGGTTGCTGATCGGTTGCCGTCGTCGTCGATGGCGGTGATCTCGTACTCGTACGAGCCGGGTGTCAAGGAGCCTTCGTACACGCTCAGCGCGTCACGCACGCCGAGGTCGGTCCCGTTGCGTACGACCTCGTAGCCGACGACGATGCCGTCGGGGTCCGATGAGCGCTCCCAGCCGATCTCGCCCGATGTCGACGAGTAACGGCTCGCCCGCAAGCCGTCCGGCGTGGAGGGCGCGTTCGGATCCGCAACCGGAGCCACGGGGTCGTCATCGCCATCATTGTCATCGGCGTCGCTACCGCCGCTGCTGCCAAGGTCGAGCACGACGGTGCTCGAGTCGGACTCGTTGCCCTCGTTGTCGACCGCGGTGACCACGTAGGTGTACACCCCCGTCGTCAGTGACCCCTCGTACACCCCGAGCGCGTCGCGCACGCCGAGATCAGTGCCATTGCGGACCACCCGATAGCCGACGACGTTGCCGTCAGCATCAGACGAGCGCTGCCAGCCGATTTCCCCGGCTGTTGACGAATACCGCTCCGCCCAGATGCCCGCAGGCCTGGTCGGGCGCTGACCCGACGGCTCGGGTTCGGGTTCGGGTTCGGGCTCCGGTTCGGGCTCCGGCTCCGGCTCCGGCTCCGGTTCGGGCTCCGGGGGTGTAGTGCCGCCCGTCAGATCGAGGGTGACCGACACCGGTGTGGACTCGTTGCCATCGGTGTCGACCGAGGAGATCCGATAGAGGTAGCGACCGGTCGCCAGACTGCCCTCGTACACGCCGAGCGTGTCGAGCACGCCGAGGTCCTCGTCGTTGCGGATCACCCGGTAACCGATCACCAGCCCGTCCGGATCTTCGGCACGCGTCCAGCTGATCTGGCCCGCCGTCGACGAGTAGCGCTCAGCAGTGACGTTCCCCGGTGGGTCCGGGCGCTCACCAACAGCCGGCGGCTCAGGCGTCGGAGGAGTGACCGGATCCGACTCAGACGCACGGAACATGCAGCGCCAACCTTGCACCGAGCCTTCGAAGAACTGATCGTTGTCAACCCAGTCACACCGGTCACGGCGCTGGTCGTCAAACGTGCGATCACACCGGTCGCTGGCGACGTTCTTCGCCGTTGAGGCCGGATCGCTACCAGTCGCTGATGGCAAGGGCGGCCAGTTACCGCACGTGAAGCCGTCGGGCAGCGGCGGCTCCGACAAGGGCGGCAACGGTGTTCCCGAATCGTTGGTGAACGTGAACGTGAACGTGCCGTGACCTCCGAGCGCGTCGCGCGGATCGATGGTGTGGCACGAATCGCCGGCCTCGATGTCCATCCGGTGCGTGCCTGCTTCGTTGTATTCGACGATCTCGTTCTTGCCGACACCGATCCACGGCCCTTCGTTGATCCGGTAGCGCATGTCGAGGTCATCGGCCGACGCCGAGGTCTCGATGCGGAAGCGGCGACGGGCGGGATCAGAGTTCAGTCCGACCGCGCTGACCAGAATCGTTCCACCGCCGCTGCGGGCGTCCGGCGACGGAGCGTCACCGAGGTCGGGGAAGTTCTCCGCACCGTTCTGCCAATCGGTGAACAGCGTGCGGAACGCGGGACGCAGCGCACAGCTTTCCCACATCGGCATCTGTCCGGTGCCACCGTGCTCGCGCACTTCGGTGCCCTGGTCACGGAACCGGCCATCGGCGCGCCACACGTGATCGGAATCGAAGTTCTTCAACCACGGGCGGCCGTCGAGGCCGTTGCCGAGGATGTTCGCGGGCCGCTCTGGGCCGTCGGTGTACGTGCTGATCGGACGACCGAGCTCGTTGCTCAACACCGCGTTCAGACCATCGGCATCGAGGAACGCCAGCTTGGTCATCGTGATGGTGTTCTCGAATGCCGCGAAGTCTTCGGCGCGGTACGCGGCGTCGTCGTTGAGGCGACCCGTCGGGCCGTGATCACTTGCGTCGAGCCCCATCAGTCGGTCGATTTCGGCGCGTGTTCCGTCGCGGAACAAGAACCCGAGGCGGTCGAATGGTGCTGGATAGGTCGATCGGTTCTCGAGGAACGTATGCGGTTGCTTGAGTGCGAGCTGCAAGGCGTCGATGTCGAAACCGAACGCCTGCTCGACCTCTTGCTTGATGTACTCGACGACTTGTTCTTCGATCTTCTCGAGCGGGTTCGGGATATCGATGATGTCGTCGACGGCGTCGACGATCGGGCCGAGCACGTTCTCGAGTCCGTCGAAGCCTTGGAGCACGATGTCGGGAGCGCCGAGCATCGAGAGCAAGCGCGGCCCGTTGACCGTGTTCAGATCGCGCTCATCCATGTACCACAGCGCCGTGTCGAGCAGGCCAACGGCGCTCTCACACGCGGCTCGTGCGGATCCGCCCTCGTCGCGGCAGATGTCGTCCTGAGCAGCGCGGTGAACACCCGGGTCGAAGAACGACGTGAACGTCATGCCGACCTCGGCCCAGTTACGAAGACCGCGCTCGATGTCCTTCGCCCACTCGTTGGCGTACGTGTGACGAACCGTGCGTGTCGGCTCGAGCCTGAGACCGTCGCGCTCACAGTTGTTGTAGGCGACCAAGAGAGAGCTCACGAGAAATATCGGGTTGAGCACGGTGACTGCGCCGAAGCCGATTGCGCCGATGCACAGCGAGGCCTCGCGAATCGACCTCGGGCTGCGCCCCGACGCGTCGATCAGCGAGTTGTGGAGTTCGTAGAAGCTGTCGATGATCGCGCCGCGTTCCGCGGTCGGCTGACCCGGCATCGGAGCGTTCACGTACTTGCGGCCTTGCTTCGGGCGTTCGATGAACGTCTCCCAGATGAACGCGTTGGGCGGCGGTGCGAATGCAATGTCGGGAGTGGCATTGTCACTCACACCACCGCCCGGAATGTTGGTTCGGTCCGGGTTGCCGTCGTAGCCCGGGGTGGCATCTTCGATGTAGCCCTCGATGATGATGTGGCGCAGACCCTTGGCGAGTTCTTCCGGGTCACCGGCGTCGCCGATGGCAGGAAAGACGCCTTCGGCGAATTCGTTGACGAAGGTATGGCTCCATACGTCGCCGGCCGCATGGCTCAAGAAGCCGTACGCGAAGGCGAGAATTTGCTGCCGCTCAGCGGCCGAGTACGGACCGCTCTGCGCAGCCCAGGCCTTCTCCATGATCCAGACAAGCCATGCACCGGAGTTCTCCGGGTGGATGACCGATTGGCCCATCACCATGTCGGGGAAGGCGTCGGGTCCGACCACGCCTGCGTTGTAGTGCGCCGGATAGCTCCGCAATGCGCTGACCACGATCGGGTCGACTCGATACTCGACACCGTTCACGGTGACATTGCCATCATCGACGACGTCATCGTATGCCGATCCGGCGGCCTCGACGTGGCTGTACGGCTTGAACGCGGTGGCGGTTTGTGTTGCGACCCCGACTGCTGTGGCTGTCAAGACGCCGCCGAGAATCACCGAGAGTGCTCGTTTCATACCGGTCACACGTGTGCAGCGCACAGGTCGGGGGACACGATTCGCCAAACACGAGGAATCGCCGATCCGGTTCTTTGCGAAACCCTGTGTTTTCCCGCGCCGTACCCACAATCGCGGCAGCGATGGTGAGGCCATGTTGAAACGAACGCTCACCTTCTCCGTTCCCGCCATCCTGATGCTGGCCGCGTGCGGGTCATCGGGCGATGATCCCGTCACCGACACGGCCGCCCCGGAGACCGCTGCTCCAGACACCGAAACGCCAAACACCGCCGCGACCGAGACCGCTGCGCCAGCCACGGACGCCGTTGACACCGTCGAAGATTCGACAGTGACCTCCGATTCGGCGGTCACTACCGACACGCCGACCGACGACTCCTCGACCGTCGGCGCCGGTGCACCATGCGACGAGGTCGCCGCGTTGTTCACCACGCGTGGGTCGGCGAACGACAACCTCGACGACCCCGAGTCGAGCGCTGTCTGCGATGGCACGTCGATCGTCATCTCGTCGAACGGCATCCCGGACTACACCTACATCGAGACGTCTCCCGGCAGCCCCCGGGCCGCCGACCTCACCTACACGATCCCCGCCGAGCCCACGTTTGCCGATGCCACCACCGACGTGCCGCTCCTCGGCACCGCGGCGGTCACACTCGGTGGTGTGCCGATCTACGGGCCGACCGAAGGTGCGGGCGGCGACGTACTGTCGCTCGGCGGTGGGCTCAGTGAATGCGGGAGCCACAACGGTCCCGGCGGGTTCCACATCCATATCGTCGACACGAGCGAGAACACCGACTGCCTGTTCACGCCTGCCGAAGTCGCTGCCGAACCGCAACTGGTCGGCTACGCACTCGACGGGTTCCCGATCTACACCGGCAACGACCAGTACACGCCGTCGTGGGAACTCACCGACGAGTCGCTGTTCGCCAGCGACACCTGGGCAGCACACACCTACGTCGAAGGGTTGGGCGACCTCGATGAGTGCAACGGTCTGACCGACGCCGACGGCAACTACGCCTACTACACGACCGACGCGTTCCCGTACGTGCTCGGTTGCTACTCGGGCGTCGTCGACATCGAAGCCGCCGGTGGTGGCGGCGGCGGCGGCGGCGGGGGTGGCGGCGGCGTAGGTGGCCCGCCCGCCGAAGGAGACGGCTGATGCCGAGTCGCCGGCACTTCCTCCTCGGCGCAACGGCAGGAACAGCCGGCTTGGCGACCGGCGTAGTCGGGCACGCCACCGCGGGAACCGCCGGCGGTGCGACCGAGGCCGACGTCGGCTTCTGCGTCGACATGACCATGCACCACGTGCAGGCGCTCGCCATGTGCCAACGAGTACTCGGTCGCGATACCGGCGGATCGGTCCAGGCCGCCGCCAGTGAGGTGCTGCAGAACCAGGCGATCGAGGTGGGCATGATGCGTGCGTGGCTCGCCGACTGGGACGAGTCGACGGCAACACCCGACACGGTGATGGCCTGGATGCACGACGGCGTCGGCATGGCGCCCGCCGACATGCCCGGCTACGCCACGTCGGACCAGCTCCGCGAACTCTCGCTGGCCGACGGGCTCGAGCAGGGTCGCATGTGGCTCGAACTGATGCGCGCGCACCACGTTGGAGGTGTTGCGATGGCCGACGCGGCACTCTCGCTCGCCGCCTCCGACAAGGTGCTGCGACTGGCGCGTCTCCAATCAGCGGTGCAGTCGTACGAGATCACGCAGTACGACCTGCTGCTCAACGGCGAGTACGCCTCCGTGTCCACCTTCACCCGCGAGCTCGAGACCACCGACGACGCCACCCAGGAAACCGAGGACGCAACCGAGGACGAAACCGAGGACGAAACCGACGACGCAGCAGCGACCGAACACGAGCACTGATCCCGCGCTCGCGAGCAGCGTCAGTGCGAGTTCTGGGTCGCCCTGAGCCGATGAAAGGCTGCGTCGAGGAATTGCTCGGTGGTGGCACGCCGTGTGGCTTCGTCGGCGGTCGACAAGCCCCACCGATGCATCGACGCCAACGCCGTCGACGACACGTACATGTCCCACAGCGGTAGGTCGTGATCGTCGAGGCGTTGACCAGCGTCGAAGTAGCGCGCCGTGAATTGTTCGGTCGCTGTTGCGCCGTACGCACACGCGATCTCGACGCGTGCGCAAGCGAGATCGACGAGCGGATCGCCCCGCGCCGCGTCCTCCCAATCGATGACGGCGACCAGTTCACCGTCAGCAAACAGGATGTTTCCCGGCCAGAAGTCGCCGTGCAGCACAACGTCGGCGTTCGGACGCCGCACGACGCTGGCGGGCAGACGATTCGCGAGCTCCGGGATCGGGTCCTCGATGAAATCGAGTCCGGGCACGCGCAGTTGATCGAGGTCGACGCGATGAAGACGGGCGAGGTAGTCCGCCATCTGGGTCAGTGCACCGTCGAGACCAGATGGCGCCACGACACTGGTTCCAGCAACCCATTCCGTGACGAGCCACGGGCCGTCGGACGTGGTGTCGCGATGCAGCGCGAGCGGCTGTGCGACGTGGAGCCCAACTGCCGCCAACTGTCGCGTCAGGTGGAACTCCTTGGACGCGACGAGGCTGGTCTGTTCCTTGCGGGCGCGATCGGTGTGCTGGCGAAACACGACACGGCGCTGCGCACCATCGACGGACTCCAGCGTCAAGAGTGCAACCGACGCCGAGCTGCCACCGGTGAGCGGTTCGGCTGCCACGCCGACGAGGTCGGGCATCACCGCGTCAGCGGCGGCTCGCATGTCCGGCGACACAGCCATGCGCCGATGGTACGCAGCCAACACGTACGCACGACGTGTGCGTTTCTCCGTCGAGATAGGGCGCGTATGGTGAGCGGGTGAGTGAGATGCCGTGGCAGCGTGGGGTCCTTCGACTGACGTTCGCCGAGTGCTACTCGGTCCCCGAAGCCGAGGCCTCGAACTGGATTCGCGCGCCGCGCACCTTCGGCCGCGACCTCAGCAGTGCTCCGATGCTCAACGTGCTGAAGGGGATCGGTCGATCGACCCGCCTCGGCACCGCACGTTTCGCGCCGACTCCGTCCGGGCTGCTGATCACGTGGAAGCCAGGCCAACGACGGTTCGTTCCGTGGTCCGAACTGCAACCGGTCTTCATGGTGACCGGCGCTGACCTGTTCTCGCCCGACTCCATCTTTCCGGCGAAGAACCTCGTCAGCTATCGGAACTACGTCCGGTTCTCCATGCTGCAGTGCCCGAACCTGGAGATCATGATCTCACGCAACACAGCAGCTCAGCTGGTGGACGCGAGTGACGGGCAGTGGCGCCAGATCAACGGCTGAGCTTTATGGAGCAACGTGCGCGAGCGCGGTGTACTTGATCTCGGTCCAGTCGTCGGTGCCGTACGCCGAACCCTCTCGGCCGTAGCCGGATTCCTTCATGCCGCCGAACGGAACCTCGGGCGCTGAGATCACGCCGGTGTTGACGCCGACGATGCCGAACTGCAGCCGTTTGCTGACGTCGTGGCTGCGGCCGAGGTCATTGGTGAAGAAGTAGGCCGCCAGCCCGGAGTCGGTGTCGTTCGCAGCTTCGACCACTTCGTCGACGGTGTCGAACGTCGTGAGCGACACGACCGGCCCGAACGTCTCTTCCTGGTGGCACTGCATCGACGCCGTGGTGTTCGCCAAGATGATGGGCGCGACGAACTGGTCGCCCGCTTCGTTGGTGGAGCCTTCGCTGACCACCGTCGCGCCGTTCGCGATGGCGTCGCTGATGTGGCGGCGCACTTTGGCCGTCGCATCATCGTCGATCATCGGACCGATGGCGCTCCCGCTGTCGAAGCGTCCGACGGTGAGCTCCGCGACGGCAGCGGTGAGTCGCTTGGTGTACTCCTCCGCGATGCCGGATTGCACGAAGACGCGGTTCGCAGCGACGCAGGTCTGGCCGGCGTTGCGGAACTTCGCGGCGATGGTTCCAGCGACCGCCGTGTCGAGGTCGGCGTCGTCGAACACGATCAGCGGAGCGTTCCCACCGAGTTCGAGCGACACGCGCTTGACCGTCGATGCGCACTGCGCGGCGATCAGCTTGCCGACCGCAGTCGAGCCGGTGAACGACACCTTGCGCACCGTACGACTCGAGGTGAGCGCCTCGCCGATGACCGGGGCCGCGTCCGCCGATCCGGTGACGACGTTGATCACACCCGCGGGGAAGCCGACGCGGTGTGCGAGCGCAGCGATGGCGAGCGCGGTGAGCGGCGTTTGCTCGGCGGGTTTGAGCACCACGGTGCAGCCGGTTGCGAGCGCCGGTCCGAGCTTGCGGGTGAACATCGCGGCGGGGAAGTTCCATGGGGTGATGAGCGCAGCGACACCGACGGGTTCGCGGGTGGCGAGGATCGTGGTGCGTTCCCACGGCGACTCGATGACCGATCCGTCGACTCGACGAGCTTGTTCTGCAAACCACGTGAGGAAGCCTGCGGCGTAGCGAACCTCGCCTACCGCTTCTGCGAGCGGCTTGCCGTTCTCGAGCCCGATCAGGCGCGCGAGGTCATCTTCGCTCGCGAGCAATGCGTCCGCGAGGGCGCGCATGAGTTGCGCGCGGTCGGCGGCTCGCCGCGCCGCCCACGCCGAGAACGCCCGGTCGGCTGCGGCGATGGCGTCGTTGGTGAGCGTGGCGTCGCACTCTGCCACCGAGGCGAGCACGGTCCGGTCGGCGGGGTCGAGCACGTCGAAGCGTGCGCTGGTCGACACCCACTCGCCGTTGATGTAGGCGTCGGTGCGCCACAAGTCGGGGTCGCTCAGATGCTGCATACGAGATCCTGTGAGTAGTCGAAGTCGATCTTCTTCGCGGTCCAGTCACCGTGTGGACCGTCGTTGCTGAACACGTACGCGTTCGTGCGAGTCGGGTCGCCTGCGACGGCGATCGCGATTTTGTTGGCGCCGGTGACGATCGGAACGAGCCGGTCGGGGTCGCCGCTCTCGGCGAACACCGCGGGGACGTGACCTTCCTCCGCGAGTTGCACCAGCGTGCGGCGCCCGGAGGTGAGGTTGCTCCACTCCCCGATCAACTTCTCGAAGCGCCACGCAGGAATCCGAGCGTGTTCGAACATCGCCTGTTGCACATCGGCGCGACTCCATCCTGCATCGGCGAACGTGCGCGCCAGAATCGGCGACAGCACGAGAAGCGGACGGAATTGGGCGATGCCCAGCCCGAAGACGTGGGTGAGGTCCCACCCGCTGATACGGGCAAGGCCGTCTGCGAGATATGGGACGATCTCGTCGGGCGTCGACCCGAACACGCTGCCGACGATGGCACCGCTGTTCATGCGCGCCATCGTGACCGTGTCGTCGTTGCGTTCGAATCCGAAGTCGCCCGCGAGTGGCGGCCAACCGATGTCGTCGAGTGTGTCGTGGTCTTCGGTGAGCACGACGCGGAAGGTGTTGCCGAACGTGGCCTTGTCGTGGGCGTCGGTGGTGAAGCCGAACACGTTGCGCAAGTAGAGGCGCAGCCAACGGCCGACGCTCGTATTGGCGTGCGTTCCGTCGCGGAGTGCGCCGGCACGCGAGTTGAAGCCGAGTCCTTGAGCGCTCGGTCCGGCGAGAATGATGAGTGCGTCGGCGCCGGTCGTGTTGCCCGAGTGTTCGGCGCCGTACTGCGGATCGACGAGGATCTCGGCGATCGCGATCAGGATCGGCATGTGCATCGGGTCGCACCCGGTCATCACCGCGTTGACCGCAATCGACCAGATGGTGACGTCGCGGCCCGACGACGTGGCCACACCGAGCACGCGCCACGGGTCGTGACCCGAGACGGCCAAGAAGCTCTCGACGCGTTCGCGCGTAGGTGGCACGATCGGCAGGCCGTCGGACCATCCGTTCTTGAGGAAGAGTCGCTGCAACTCGTCGAAGGTTCCGGACGCGACGGCGTCGAGCGCTGCAGGTTCGCCGATCTCATCTCCAGCGGCGGCGATCGGCTCGGTCAGTCCGGCGACGACCTGGTCGACGACGACGTCGCGCACGTTTACCAACATCGTGTCGGTCGATTGGGCGTCGACGTGGCCGGCCATGACGGCGAGCGGCAGTCCGTCGTAGCCCATCCCGCGACCGGTGGCCGACGCCTGGCCGACGAAGCCTTCACACACGATCGACACCGACGGGATGCCAACCGATTCAGCTGCGATGGAGGCCCGCATCACGGCGGGCGTGCAGCTGCCTCAACACCCCATCGCGGAGACGACCGCGTCGATGTGTCGCTGCGCGAGTCCGTCGGGCAGCCCGGCGATCATCTCCTTCTCGTCGCCGCCGTGCGTGTTGCCGAACTCGACGTGATCGATGATCTCGATGCCTTCGAACCGTTCGCGAAGGTGATCGGCGAGCGCCGGGAACACTTCGTCGCCGCGGAACAGGTGGTCCCACAAGAACGCCACCCGTTTGCCCGACAGGTCGCCGAGGCGGTCGGCCAAACGCTGCGTGCTGACCCCTCTGGGCGAACTGGGCCACACCACGTCGATCGTCGTCTCCATGCCCCCATCTTGCCGGATCGTTGTCTGCATCAGGTGGCCGCTCGAACACCGATTGCGGAGCTGCGTTCTGGTCCACGATCACGTCGGCTTTCGACGCCGACGTGGACCGGAACGTCGACGTGGTGCTGCCTCGAGACGCCGCTCGTCGAGACTAGGCCTTGACCTCAACTTTGGTTGAGGTTTTACCGTTGCTCCCTATGACCGAAGTTTCTCCAGTTTCGAGGAGCCGGATCCTCACCGGGACGGCCGTCGGCTTGTTCGATGCCTGTGGGAACCACGTCCTCGACGACGGCCCGATCACTGCGATCATTCCGGGTGCGCCAGCGACGGTGCTCGCCGATTCGCAACGGATCTACTTCGTTTCCGGCGACCGAAGCGTGCTTCGCGCCGCCGTCCCCGCCGGTTCGGCCGCGACGTGCCTGGTCCGCCAGAACGACTCGGTATTCGTCGGGGGTGACGGCGCACAGCTCTGGAAACTGTGCGACTCAGTACTCGTCGAGATCTCGTCGTTCGCTCTCGCCCCGACCCGCGCTGATTGGCACACTCCATGGGGTGGCCCACCATCGGTGATGTCGATGGCCGCCGACGACGACAACCTCTTCGTCAACATCCACGTCGGTGGAATCCTCCGTTCCACCGACCGAGGTGAGTCTTGGCAGCCCACGATTGACATCGGGGCGGACGTCCACGACATCGCCCTCGGCCGAGACGAACAGGTCTGGGCCGCGACCGGCGCAGCCGGACTCGCTGAGAGCCGCGACCGGGGAACAACGTGGAGATACCACGTTGACGGCCTGCACGGCACCTACCTCACGGCGGTCGTCGTTGTTGGCGATGAGGTCATGATCGCTGCGTCCACCGACTACCGCTGCACGGATACCGCCCTGTACCGCTTCGACGGACGCTCCTTCGAGCGGTGCGGCGTCGGACCGGTCGCAAGCCTCACGGCCGGCGTCGGCTCCCAGCAACTTGCTGCCTCCGACGCCGTCGTCGTTGCGAACACGTCAACCGGCGTCGCTACGAGCGACAACGTCGGTCGAACATGGACGCTGCTCGACGAAACATCGACCCTGAGCGAGGTCGTCGCTGTGCTGGAACAATGAGCGAAACAGCAACTGACGGCCCGGCATTCGCCGCGTTGATCGGACGAGTAGCGACCGCGTGGTCTGACCAGAACACCGATGCCGCTCTGCGGTGCTTCACCGACGACGCCGTCTACATGCAACCTCCCGACGTACAACTCTTCGTTGGACACGCTGAGCTGCGTCCGTACTTCGATGCTCTCACGGAGGGAACAATCCTCACCGTCCACCACGTGGCGTTCGACATCCCAACGCAGATCGGTATGGCCGAATTCAGCTTCGGACACGTCGCACGCCAAACCGCTGATGTCGGAGTCGCGGTCATCGCAGTGCGTCGCCAACGGATCCACTCCTGGCGCGAGTACGTCACCCAAGGCCCCGCCGAATTCGGCGAGTTCATCTCACCCGAACGTAAGACGTTCCAATGGCACATCGGCAACTACCCCTAGGCCAGCGGGGCTTCCGCTCTCGGGCGCTTGTTGAGCACGAGTGAGTGCCTGCGGGTTCCGGACTTCCCGTGGGGTTGGTTCTACTTCGAGAGCGGCGATCGCATCGATGTCGTCCGCATGATTGCTGATGCTCAGGACATCGCCGCCGTCGTCACCGATATGGAGCAGGACGACCGATCAAAAGTGCCGACCGCGGACGCCTTCCGCGACCGGTCGGCCGTGCTGATATGTGCGCCGGGCGTAGCCGACTCAGCTCAAGCACGTGTTTGTCGGCAGGTGATTCTCGTGGCGCAGGATTGCGTAGGAGAGCGCGTCGCTGCGAGTGCCGTCGGCGTTGGTCCAAGCCTCGACGAATCTTCCCTCCAGCCGGTAGCCGCAGTGTGCGAATACGGACTGCATCGCGACGTTGTCATCGCGCGCGGTGGCCTCGATCCGATGAAGCGCGCGATAGGTCGTGAAGAGATAGTCGGTCAGCCACATGACGGCTTGACGACCGATACGGCGTCCGCGATGTTCTTCGGCAACGCGCAAGTCGAACAACGGGCTGCCGGCTTCGAGATCATCGAGATCCATGATTCGTAGCAGGCCAACTGTGGTAACCCCTTCGCAGATC
>CALICC010000375.1 GCA_938049325.1 uncultured Ilumatobacter sp.
GGGTGGTCCACGAGAGAGCGATGTGCGCCGTCGGCGTTGGACGTGGATGCTCACCGCGCCGATGTTCATCGCATCGATCCTGGTGCTGCTGGTCAACGACCATGTCTTGAAGGCCGCCTGGCCGGGGCTGGTCACGGGCAAGTTGAGCGACGTCGCCGGCGTGGTGATGATGGCATTGCTGGTGACGGCGTTGCTCGGGCGACCGAAGGTCACGTTCGCTGGCGTGGCGGTGGCGTTTGCCGCGCTCAAGACGGTGCCGGCGGTGGCCGACCTTGCCGTGCCGGTGCTGGGTGGTCGCACGCTCACCGACGCAACCGACCTCGTCGCGCTGCTCGCGCTCGTTCCGCTTTGGTATTGGATGCACGCGACCGACCGATCCGACATGGTGGTCTCGTCGCCGGTGGCGGGCGTCGTTCTGCTCTCCGCTCGCATCATCGGAGTGGGCGCAGCCGTCGCGGTCACTTCGGCGACTAGTTGCCTTGAGGCGGGGGTGAATCGCGTGTACTTCGCCGGGGACGACGTGGTGGCGACGACCGACACCGAGCGCTACGTGAGCACCGACGGCGGCCGATCGTGGGATCTCTACACCGTGCCGTTCGATGAGCCCGAGGAGCTCGTTCCGAGCGAAGGACCCGCGTGTATCGACGGCGACTGTTTCGAACTGGTCGAGCGTGGCGTGGT
Source organism: uncultured Ilumatobacter sp. (assembly GCA_938049325.1). Lineage (GTDB taxonomy): Bacteria > Actinomycetota > Acidimicrobiia > Acidimicrobiales > Ilumatobacteraceae > Ilumatobacter_A. Next base: position 682 of record CALICC010000375.1, read on the forward strand.
GCGCATCGATGCAGCTGGCGACGAGATCCCGGAGTTCGTCGTGACCGATGAGCAGTTCGAGAACTTGGTGAGCAACTTCGGCGATGACTGCTCGCACGCGGGTTCGCTCTTCTCCTCGATCACGGTGACGCAGGGCTCCGATGGCGCCAACCTGGTCGTGACCGTGAGCGAGTACGGCGTGCTGCACCGCTCGGCCGACGGTGAGTGGACGTGGCGTGACGTTGGGCCCTGGGGTCAGGACGGTGAGCTCGACAACCCGCCGACCAACCGAGTCTCAGCGCGAGCTTTCGCCGTCATCTCCATCGCCACAGCGGGCGTGATGGTCCTCGCGGGATTCGCTTTCGGCGCACTCTCGGCGCGTCGTCGGCACTCCGGCTGGCTGGTGGCTCTCCAGATGATTGCGGGAGCGGCCGGAGCGGTTGCGGTGTGGTGCTCGTTCGTGTTCTCGGTCGTCGTGCTCAACGTCAGTGCAGGGCGGGGCGGTCCCTACTGGGTGTTGCTGTTTTCGGTCGTTCCCGCCGCGGTCTTCGTGTTCGTCATCGGCCTCGTTCAGTTGCACGCCAAGCCGATGGCCCGGCACGGAGACAACGGCGACGGCACCGGAGTGCCTCCGCCGCAGTTCATGCAGCCGCGCTGACGTCACTCGCGCTCGGAGGCATCGGCCTACGATCTCGAGATGGCATTCACAGGATTCCCGGTGGAGGGAGTCGAGTTCTACGAGCACCTCGCTGCGGACAACTCACGCGCCTTCTGGGCGGAGAACAAGGGACGCTTCGACGAGCACGTAAAGACGCCGATGCGCGAGCTCGCCGAAGCACTCGACGACTACGGGCCGTTCAAGATGTTCCGGCCGCACAACGACCAGCGCTTCTCGAAGAACAAGCCGCCCTACAAGACACATCAGGGCGCCTACGGCGAACTCGAAGGTGGAAGCGGCTACTACATGCAGTTCTCGGCCGACGGACTCATGGTCGGCGCCGGCTACTACTACATGGGCAAAGATCAACTGAAGCGCTTCCGCGACGCCGTGGTCGCCGACAACACCGGCGCCGAGATCGAGGCGCTCGTGGTCGCGGCGAAGCGGGCCAAATACGACGTTGGAGCGATCAGCGAAGTCAAGACCGCACCACGCGGCTACGACAAGACCCATCCACGAATCGAACTCATCAGGCGCAAAGGGCTGATGCTCTCGAAGAACTTCGGAGCACCGAAGTGGCTGCACACCAAGCAGGCTGAACGGCGCATCCGCGACACGTGGACCGCAGCGCTCGACGTGTGCAACTGGCTCGACGCGCACGTCGGGCCCAGCACCGAACCGCCCGGCGACCGTCCTTTTTGATCATGGGCCCGTCACCGGATCCGCCTCCGCCGTCGGCGGAGGTGGTGCTCGACCGATTCCTCATCGACGCGCCGCCGCACCCCGTCGAGATTCACATCACCGACGAGGTGCAGCGCAGATCGGTCGGCAACACCGTGGGCGAGTGGATCAGCGACGAAGTGGTGCACACGTTGCTCGGTACTGAACCGATGCCCGAGAACCAGCTTCGCCAGATTCGGGTGCAGTGGCTGCATCCCGATCGCGTGGCCGCGAGCGTGACCTTCAACGGGGCATCGAAGCAGCACGAGATCCTGCGTCGGACGCTGATCGCGGCCCGCCGCCATCGCTGCGTTGTGCGGTGGTGGTACCGCGGCGGCTCGGTGATCCAGGCGTCGTCGGTCGACATCTTCAACGTCCCACGCGTGGTCGGGTCGGCTGGAAAGGTGGGGCGCCACGCTGCCATCGTCGACACCCCGGAGCGATTCGACGTGATGTTCGGCAAGATCGATCGGCCGGGCATGGTGGGGAGACGGGTGCTGCGGCGCTCGGAGGTCGAAGAGACGTGGCGCGTGGTGCTCGACCGAACCGGCCTGAGCGTCACGCGTGTGCGCCGAAAGGGAACCGACGAGGTGAGTGTCCCGCTGTCCGAGTTGGTCGCCGTGGCCAAGAGTTCATGGGCGAGCTCGACTCTGCCAACTCAGTCGATCCTGACCACGAAGGAAGTGGTCGAGTTCCCACGGCTGTCGTTTCTGGGGAGGTCCTTCGGCCTCAACGGGAACGACGCGTGGGACTTCGAACGCTTCGTGGTGCAGCGCATCAACCAGCGCCTCGGCATCTGACGTTGCGCGTCGTCTCGACCGCCCCGCACCGTGCACAGAATCGCGCAAACAGCTCGCGAACTTGACAGAATGTAAAGCGTGACGATTTCTACCGAAGTTCCTGCCGACGCTGCGACCACCGAGGCGCTCGAGAACCAATTCGGACTCGCCGACCGTGTCGTGAACGAGGAATCGCTCGCCAACAGCATTCAGCGATTCCGAGAACAGGGCATCACGCTGCCGACCTTCGCGCAGCTCGCCGACCCGTCGACGTTCGACCAAGCCGAGAAGGTCGGCGATGCCGACCCGCAGGGCCCGGATGCTCGCAATCTCTGGCGATGCCACTGGTACAACGACTTGCAGGGCAACCGTGTCGACGTGCCCGAACATGTGGTGCTGCCACCCGAGCTGACCGGCGTCGAGAGCCCGATCATCGTCGTGTTCGGCGACCGGTTCCCGATGATCACCGCACACAAGGTGCTCGCGGCCTATTCGTGCTTCGCCCCACGCGTGGTCACCGGTCAGTTCGACCCGACCGTGCACCGCGCCGTGTGGCCGTCGACCGGCAACTACGCCCGTGGTGGCATCGCGATCTCGAAGATCATGGCGAGCCGTGGCGTCGCGATCCTGCCCGAAGGCATGAGCCAGGAGCGGTTCGACTGGCTCGACACCTGGTGCGCGAATCCTGAAGAAGACGTCATCAAGACCTTCGGCACCGAGTCGAACGTCAAGGAGATCTACGACGCTTGCAACGAGTTGGCCAAGGACCCGGGCAACTTCATCCTCAACCAGTTCTCCGAATTCGGCAATCACCTCGGGCACTACGCCGTCACGGGACGCGCATTCGGGCACGTGTTCGACACGGTGCGCGAGCAGTTCAAGGCCCAGGGCCGCGATCTCAACCTCGCCGCGTTCAGCTCGGCCACCGGCTCGGCCGGCACGATCGCGGCAGGTGACCGTCTGAAAGAGGAGTACGGCGCAAAGATCGTCGCCGTCGAAGCGCTCGAATGCCCGACGATGCTCGAGAACGGCTACGGCGAGCACAACATCCAAGGCATCGGCGACAAGCACATCCCGCTGATCCACAACATCGCGAACACCGACGTGGTTGTGGCGATCTCCGACAAGGCGACCGACGAGCTCGACGTCACGTTCAACACCAAGGCTGGCCGCGCCTACCTCGAGCAAGCACGCGGCGTCGCCCCTGAGGTGGTGGCTCAGCTCGAACACTTCGGCTTCTCGGCAATCGCCAACACACTGGCCGCGATCAAGACCGCCAAGCTGCTCAACCTCGGTCCCGACGATGCGCTCCTCACGGTCGCCACCGACGGCGCAGCCCTCTACCCGAGCGAGCGGGCCAAGCTCCTCGAAACTCGTTACGGCAACGAGTTCACCGCCACAGATGCCGCGGCCGCCGTGGGCGAGCACTTGGTCGGAGCGTCGACCGACAACATGATCGACTGCACCGACGTGGACCGCCGACGTCTGTTCAATCTCGGCTACTACACGTGGGTCGAGCAGCAGGGAACCCCGTTCGAGCTGTTCGAGGCGCGACGCGATCAGTCGTTCTGGCGTGGCTTGCGGCACTACACCGACGTGTGGGACGGGATGATCGACGACTTCAACGCGCAGGTCGCCGACGGTGCATGACGTCGTCGGGTGGGCCTGCGCCGTGTGCGGCGCGAAGGTCGACCTGACCCATCCGACGCCATGGCGGTGTCCGAACTCGACGACATCTGATCGCCACCACGTGCTGCAGGCGATGTCGCTCGGACAGGGGGTTGCCGACGAGCGTGTCGGTGGTGCGCATCCGTTCGTCGCCAACGATCAGCGGCTGGCGTGGGCTGCCGCTGCTGCAGCACGCGGGATGACGACCGCAGCGCGCCATGCGTTGGTTGCCGAGCTCGACGCAGCGGTTGCCGAAGTCGACGGAACCGGCTTCGTCACGACTCCGTTCGGTCGCAGCGACGCGCTGTCCGATGCGCTCGGCTTTTCTGCCGAGGGAGGAGTGTGGGTCAAAGACGAGACCGGTGCGGGCGGCGGCAGCCAGAAGGCTCGCCATCTGTTCTCGATCTTGCTGCACTTGCGTTCGCTCGAGTTGCTCGGCGAGCTTCCCGAGCGCCCGCCGCTCGCAATCGCCTCGTGCGGAAACGCAGCGCTCGCGGCAGCGACGCTCGCTCGGGCTGCCGAGTGGCCGATCGACGTGTACGTCCCGACGTGGATGTCGGACGGATTCGGCGAACGTCTCGACGACCTCGCGGCGACGGTGCACCGCTGCGAGCGGCGCGCCGACGATCCGCCCGGCGACCCGGCGATGCTTCGATTCCGTGAGGCGGTCGAGGCTGGCGCGGTGCCGTTCACGGTGCAGGGACCCGAGAACGGGTTGTGCCTCGACGGCGGGCGCACGATCGGGTGGGAACTGGGTGATCAGATTGCTGCCTCCGACGGTCCACATCGACTCGATGCCGTGTTCGTCCAGGTGGGCGGAGGAGCGTTTGCCGCCTGTCTCGCTGCCGGTCTCGTCCAGGCGGCCGATTCCGGTCCACTGGCGACGTTGCCGCGGGTCATGGCGGTGCAGGCGGAAGGGTGCGCTCCGTTGGCACTCGCGTGGGAACGTGGCGCGGACGCGACAAGCGACTGGTCGGAAGTCATGACTCCATGGGAGAACCCGACATCGCTCGCAGACGGAATCCTCGACGACGAAACCTACGACTGGATCGGTGTACTCGAGGGGGTACGTGCGACAGGTGGTGACGTTGTTGTGGCCGCAGAATCGCACATCGTCCGAGCTCATCAACTCGCGCACGACGCCGGGTTCGATGCGAGCCCAACCGGCACGGCGAGCCTCGCCGGACTCCTCGAAGCGCTCGAGGCGGAGGATGCGCAGGTTGGGTCAGAGTCGAAGGTCGCCGTGGTGGTCAGCGGCGTGACGCGTTGAGCCGACCAGCGCCTGCGCCTACTGGCAGGTAGTCTGTTTCGATGGCGTCGAAGTGGTCCCGGGCGGGTGCCGCGGGAGGGATGTTCGTGATCGCGGCAGTCGCGGTCAACTCTTTTGGCGCGCCGAGTGGCGCCCAGACGGACCCGGCGACGCCGATCCCGTATGTGGGTGTCGATGTGCAGCCAGCGATCTCTGACGATGGCAACGTCGTCGTGTTCCGCTCGGTGGATGCAGCGGGAGTTGCCTCCGTCGTGGTGCACAACCGTCTCGCGGCAACGACCGTGCCGCTCCTCGCTGACGTTCCCAGCGACGCCGCTTCGCCCGCGATCAGTGGCAACGGCTGCATCGTGGCCTTCGTGGCGCCGGGTGCGCAGCAAGCCGATCCCGATCCCGACCCCGATCCCGACCCGGATCCCGATCCCGATCCCGGCGCTGCGGAAGCTCCGGCACCCGATCCTGATCCGGGTGTGGCCGAAGCACCGAGTCCCGACGCAAACGTGACACCCGGCGACGAACCGGCTGAGGCACTGGTTCCTGCGGCGCCGGCGGGATTCCAAGTGCCCGAGCCCACCGAGATTCGTCTGGTCGACCGATGCGCAGACCCGGCCAACCCGGCTGAGCAATCGCCGATCGTGGTCGGGGGCGGCGTCACGCTGTCGCGCCCAGCGCTTTCTGCCGACGGTGGCGTACTCGTCGTGAGCGACGGTCAGGACATCTTGCGGTACGGACGCGACGCTTCGGGAGCGTTCGTCTTCCAAGCTGCATTCGATGGTCCGGCCGCGTCCACTCCTGAGTTGCTGACGACGGGCGACGTTGCGATTTCCGACGACGGCGCGATCGTCGTGTTTGCCTCGGGCACCGATCTGGCCGACCCTGCAACCGTTTCGGTCAACGTGTGGGATGCAGGCGTGGTCACCACGCTCCAGCCGGCTGCCTCATCGCCCACCATCTCCGGTGACGGTTCGTTGATCGTGTACCAAGACGCGTTCGGTCTGGCGATCGTCGACCGCGCTGCTGAAGCGGGTCCGGTGGCACTGGTAGCCGCCGGGACACTTCCTCGGTTGAGCGCGGACGGCAATCACGTCGTGTACGAGATCGGCGGCCAGGTCCGAGTCATTTCGTGGACGGGCCAGGGTGTTGTCCCGTTCGATGTGACGGAGTCGTTCGACGTGTCGGGTGTTGCGGCTCCAGGAGGCCTCGGCGTCGACATCGATCGTCTCGGTACCTCGATCGTTGCACCGGTCGTCGTCGACGAGAACACGAGCGAAGCCGACATCAGCTTGGTCGCGGTTCCCGCAGTCGGAGCCTTCTCGTCCGAGACGTTCGATCTCGGTGCGGCCGACATTGGTGAGACGCTGACGACGCAGGTCTCGTTCACGAACAGTGGCCCCGCGACGATGGCGATCGACAGCCTGGTCGTCGAGTCGCCCTTCGTGCTGGGAGACACCACATGTTCAGGTGAGGTGCGGCGAGGGTCGACGTGCACGATCGAGGTCTCCATCGAGATCGAACGCGCCGAAGACGTGTTCGGCATCGTGACCCTCACGGGCAACGGCACCGCATACACGACCGAACTCGAAGCGCTCGGCCAGACACCGGTGGTCGTCACGACCACGACGCCCACGACGACGGTGCCCGGCACGACATCGACGGGTGGCTCCACCACGGGCGGAACGAGCACCGGTGGAACAACCCGTGGGACGACGACTCGCGGTTCGACGACGGGCGGCCGGGTCACGACCACGACCAGCACGACCACCACGACCACCGTGCCGGGGGCCGGCATCAACTTCAGTCCCGTGAGTTTCGACTTCGCACCGACCATCGTCGACGCCGGCCGACGCGTTTCGAGCTTCGCTGTCGTCAATTCATCGGGATCGTCGGTCACGATCGTCGGGGTCCGTCTCGACCCCATCACCGGTCCGTTCGAGATCGTCCAAACGACGTGCGCCGGTGAGTCGATTGCGCCAGCCGCTCGCTGCACCATCGACGTTGCGTTCGTTCCCACGGTCGAGGGCGACCAGTCGGTCAAACTCATTGCATCTCTCGACGGCGGTTTCGAGCTCGAATCGGCGATCACCGGCGTCGGCGCACCGCCTCCGGTCGTCGAGGTCGTTCCTGCGGTCGCAACCACCGGGCAAGTGGTCACGGTGCAAGGTTCGGGTTTCCCGACCGGGCTGACGGTCACGCTGAACCTGGGCGACGGACTCGTCGGGCACGACGTGGTGGTCGACGATGTCGGAACGTTCAGTCTCCCGATCGTCGTGCTCCCGAACACGCCGAGCGGGCCGCTCGAGGTGTCGATCGCCGGTCAGGCCCAGCAGTTCGGTGACGTCGGTGCCACGATGCTGGTGACCACGACTGGGCAGCGGTCGGGTGCGTCGGTACTCGACGGCGTCGGCCCGAACGTCGGACGGTGATCACGCGTCGTCGGCGTTGATCCGACGTTGCGTGCGCTGATCAGACTTCGTCGACGAATCCAACGATCGTTGCCGAAGCCTCACAGGCGTTGGTTCCGGGTCCAGGTGTTTCGCACACCATCCGCAACACGATGGTCTGGCCGCTCTCGAAGCTGAACGGTGCAACGAGGTGGAAGTCGAGATCGCGGAAGTTCGCCATTTCCTGGTCGAGCAACACGTCGTCGTCATCGGCGGGCTCGGACCCAGCTTGGCGCACGAGTTGTAAACGGCCGACCGCACCCGTCGGGTTCTGGAAGATCACGTCGGTGACCGAGAGGCGTCGTCCCGCACCTTCCTGGCTGAAGATCTGACCTGCAGTGGTCGACTGGGCGGCCGAACCGCTCACGCTGAGCTGCACGTCGGCCGGCTGGCCGAGGGGGAGCTCCGATGCTTCGATCGCCGCAGCTTCCATCTCGGCGACCCGCTCGTCGATGGACGTGTCTTGCACTTGGTCGAGCTTGGTTGCCTCGTCTTGAGCAATGTTCTCGACCGAGGGCTTCAAGAGCGCGAACCATGCGAGCGTGCCGACCAGCAGTGCGCCGAGCATCCCGGCGAGCGCTGGCGCAAACCATGGACGAACCCGAGGAGTCTGTTCGTAGATGCCCTCGAGCGTCGTCGTCGACTCATCGTTTCCCTTGACCTCGACCGAGAAGGGGTGGTCGATGGTGTCGCCGCTCCAAAAGCGAGAGTGGGGGCCCATCCGGAGCTCGACCTTGGCGGTCTTGCCAGGGTCGACGTTGACGGCAGGGGCTGCGATCTCGGTGACGACTTCGGCCGTTGTCTTGGGGATCAATTCCACCATGACCGGCACGTTTCCGTCGTTGGTGACGGCGATCTTGTGGCGCCCTGTGGAGGACGACTTCGACCGCGACGGCTCGATCCGAGCTGACCACGCGGCCGTGGCATTCATTTGGATGTCGGCCGTGACGTGGACGGTGTCCTTGTCGTTGATGACCTCGATGGCACACTCGTGCTTTCCGGCGGCGAGTGAAGCGTTGGCATCGATGATGACGGTGACGTCGAAGCCCTCATTCGGGTCGAGGAAGATCGTCTCGCTCTGGAGCACCGTTTGTTGAGCGAGCGGGCCGGCCGGACGCAGCGTCACCATCCGCTCGGTGTCGGAGTTGTTCTGGAGATGCAGCGACAGCGTTGCGGTCTCGCCGGATGCAGCCGTGATCTGGTCAGGCTGGAAGGTTGCGCTCACGGACATGGCTGAGAACCGTAGTCCGAAAAACCCACAGGTAGCATGTCGCCATGTCAGAGCCGACGTCAACACCGTTCGCACTCGAAGCTGGATCCGATCCACGCTCGGCCGTCTTCGATCGATTGCTCAAGAATCGTGTCGTCATGTTGGGATCAGACGTGAATGACGAGATCGCGAACCAGATCTGTGCCCAGCTCCTGTACTTGGAGGGCGAAGACCCGAACGCCGACATCTGGCTGTACGTCAACAGCCCTGGCGGTTCGGTCACCGCAGGAATGGCGATCTACGACACCATGCAGTTCGTCGGTTGCGACGTCGCGACCGTCTGTCTCGGACTTGCTGCGTCGATGGGCCAGTTCCTGCTCACCGCCGGTGCCGAGGGCAAGCGGTACGTGCTGCCGAACGCCCGCGTGATGATGCACCAACCGCTCGCAGGTCTGCGCGGTCAGGCATCCGACATCCAGATCCAGGCCGAGCAGCTTCGCTACACGAAGAAGCGCATGGCCGAGCTGATTGCGTTCCACTCGGGCAAAGACCTCGCCGAGATCACAGCGGACTCCGAGCGTGACCGCTGGTTCACGGCCGAAGAGGCCAAGGACTACGGCTTGTGTGACGCCGTGATCCGCAAGCGCGGCGAGATCTGATCACCCTTGCGGTGCGACCGTGGCCACGGGCCCGAGGTCGATCTCGCAGCGATCCAGCACCCACGACGCAACGGCGACGGCTGAGTTCTCGGAGCGCAATGCTTCGGCGATCACCGTTTGCTCCGACGCGGCATCGCCCGGAACGACCGTGCTCGCGGTTTCGATGTTCAGCGTGAGCTGATCCCATTCCTTCTCGATCGACAGCGGGGCGAGTTCGCCGATGTCCCGATACAGCTGCAGCAGCGGCTCGATCTGGTCGGACGTCGCCAGGTCGGGACTCGTGAGCGCGGTCTGATGCGTGGCGATCTCCGCGCAGAACTGCTCGGCGTTGCCGGCTGGTGTTCCGCTCGCACATGCGCCGACGGCGGTGACAACCGTCGCCGCGGCAGCGAAGGAAATGGGTCCAGAGATCCGCACCCCCGAATCATGCCAGTGCGACCACGATGTCGGGCGTCATCGACACCGTGAGCCGCCGGCGAGCGGTCGCGAGATCAGGGTGCTCCGGCGGGAGTGGCACACCCCTTCCGTACAGTGCATCCACACGTGTCGTGGGGTCACGTCGTCATCCCGCCTTCTCTCGAGTTCGTCCATCGTGAAGGAGGTCGTGTGTTTGCGTCCATTCCATCGTCCGTGCTCCTCGGAGCACAAGGTCACCCCGTCAGCGTCGAAGTTCATGTCGGGAAGGGGTTGCCCGGCTTCCACGTCGTGGGACTCCCCGACGAATCGGTGCGCGAAGCACGCGATCGTGTGCGCGCCGCCGTCATGTCGTCCGATGCGACCTGGCCTGACATCAGGATCACCGTCAACTTGGCGCCCTCACAACAGCGCAAGTCGGGGTCCGGCCTCGACCTGGCCATCGCCGTCGGTGTCCTCGCCGCGTCCGAACAGATACCGCTCGACTCGATTCGCAACTTGGCGTTCGTCGGCGAAGTCGGGCTCGATGGCTCGGTGCGCGCGGTGCCCGGAGTTGCTCCGATGGTGGGCGTTCTCGGTGACCGCGATCTGGTCGTCCCCATTCCCAATGCCCATGAGGCGCTGGTCGTGGCGCAGGGTCGAGTCCGGCCCATCGGCCATCTGCGTGAACTGATCGCCGTGTTCAACGACCTGACGCCGTGGCCAGACCACGACATCTCCGTTGCGCCGCGTTGCGTGACACCTGTTCCTGACCTGGCTGATGTGGTTGGCCAACCAATGGCGCGCCGAGCGCTCGAAATTGCAGCGGCCGGCGGCCACCACTGCCTCTTCGTCGGTCCGCCGGGATCCGGCAAGACGATGCTCGCGGCACGTCTCCCCGGGCTGCTGCCGTCGCTCGATCGCGAGCAGGCGCTCGACGTCACCATGATCCACTCCGCCGCCGGAGTTGAGTTGCCTCCTTCGGGGCTGGTCGAGCGCCCGCCGTTCCGAGCGCCTCATCACACCAGTTCCGAAGTGTCGATTGTGGGTGGAGGTTCCCACAGCATGCGTCCCGGTGAGATCTCGCTGGCCCACTGCGGCGTGCTCTTCATGGACGAACTTCCCGAATACGGCCCGAAAGTGATCGACACGATCCGCCAGCCCATCGAGGAGGGCGTCGTACGCGTCGCTCGGGCGTCGTTGCACACGACGATCCCAGCGCGGTTCCAACTGGTGGCGGCGATGAATCCCTGCCCATGTGGCGAAGGAAATCATCCGGGCGACTGTTCCTGCGGTACGGCGCGGATGCTGAAGTACGCAAGTCGCGTGTCTGGCCCGCTCCTCGACCGCTTCGATCTCAGGGTGCAGGTCGAACGCCCGAACGTCGACGATCTGCTCCACGGTGCGAAGGGCGAAACCACCGCTGAGGTCGCGCGTCGTGTGGCCGCCGCGCGAGCTGCGGCAATGTCACGTCAGGGTCGACTCAATTGCGAGTTGGCCGCCGTCGACCTCGACCAGTTCGCACCGCTGACCTCGGAGGCATTGGCCGTGCTCCGCCACGAAATGGAGCGCAAGGCGCTCAGTGGGCGCGGGTATCACCGGATTCGCCGTGTGGCCAGGACGATTGCCGACATCTCGACGCCCGGCGCCACGGCCATCGACGAACCGACGATCGCACTCGCGTTGAGTATGCGGACGCGAGTCGCCACGTATCCAGGGCTCGGGCGCGCAGCATGAGTGAACACATGGGCGCTCCCGACGAGTGGTTCATCGCAGCGCTGGCGGGGTTTCGTGACATGACCACAGCGCGCCTCCGAGCACTGCAGGCTGGGAGATCGGCGCACGAGGCGTATCGCATCGCCAGCGGGGAGGTCGAGCCGCCCGAAGCGGTCGCCGCGATGTTTCAGCGGTTCGGTGGCCTGCGCGACAAGTGGCGCGCCAGCGCCCGTGGCTGCACGCCGACGAGTGTCGGTGAACGGTGCGCAGAGCTGGGCGTCGACATCGTGCTCCCGAACCATGAGCTGTTTCCCGCTCAACTCATCGACGATCCGCGGCGGCCCGCGGTGCTGTTCGTCCAGGGTGACTTGCACAAACTCGACGCTCGCCGAGTCGGCATCGTCGGAACCCGCAATCCCACGCGCAGCGGAGCGCAGACCGCGGCGCGGTTCGGTCGCGAACTTGCTGACGAGGGTGTCGTCGTGGTCTCCGGGCTCGCGCTGGGGATCGATGGCGCCGCGCATCGCGGTGTGCTGGCGTCAGCCGATGGCGTCCCGGTCGCGGTGGTAGCGAACGGGCACGGTGCCCCGTACCCGAAACGTCATGCCGCACTCTGGAACGAGGTCGCTGAGCGCGGGGTGGTGATTTCGGAATGGCCGCCGGGCACGGCGCCCGACGCGTTCCGATTCCCGCAGCGCAATCGCATCCTCGCAGCGCTGTCCGAGTTGGTGGTCGTGGTCGAGAGCCGTGAACGCGGTGGCAGTCTGATCACGGCGCGCGAAGCGGGGGAGCGCGGCACCGATGTGTTCGCTGTGCCGGGGCCCATCGATCAGCGGTCGAGTGCCGGCACGAACGCCCTCCTCGAAGATGGTGCGGCGCCTGCAACGTCAACGGAGACGCTGCTGATGGCGCTCGGACTCGATCATCGGCGTGCCGGGCGTCGTCGCTTCGAGTCGCGTCCCGCGCCCGGCGCGACAGGAACGCGCGTGCTCGAACTGTGTCGGGCCAAGCCGCACAACCTGGAGTCGGTCTCGACTGCTCTGGGCGTGGAACTGACGCACGCCGCGATGGAACTTGCTCGCCTCGAACGTGCGGGTTGGGTCGCCGAGGCGGCAGGGTGGTTCGAGGCGGTCGACGAGTATTCGGAGTTCGTCTGATCATCAGCCTGCCGGGATCATCCACACGAGGGCGCGTCGCGGCCCCTACCCTCACCGTCGTGAGTAGCTGGCGCATCGACGACTTTGCCGCGTCGCTCACTGCGCTGTCGCCGCACACCGTGGTGGCCTACACAAGCGATGTTCGCAGCTTCGCGGAGTGGTGTGAGCGCAGCGATCTCACCGACCCGCAGCAGGTCAAGCGCACCACCATTCGCCGCTATCTCTCGTTTCTGACGACTCGCGAGTTTGCTCGCCGCACGATTGCGCGCAAGGCGGCATCCATCCGCCGCTACTTCAAGTGGATGATCGCCGGTGGACACGTCACCGTCGACCCGACCGCAGGCGTGTCGGTGCCGACCGACGACGGCAGATTGCCGCGCGTGCTCGACACGAAGGAACTCACCGGCATGCTCGAAGCTCCGAGCGACGTCGACGAGCCGGTCTGGCGGCGGCATCGCGACGATGCGATCCTCGAGGTGCTGTACGGCTCCGGGTTGCGTGTCAGTGAACTGTGCGGTCTGACGGTTTCGTCGCTCGAGTTGGCGCGAAACGCGGCGACCGTCTGGGGAAAGGGCGCCAAAGAGCGTCGGATTCCGATCAGTGCCCCAGCGGTCAGCGCGTTGCGCCGATGGCTCGGCGTGCGCTCCGAAGTGGTCGCTGGCGAACACGGTGACATATTGTTTGCCAATGAGCGGGGTAAGCCGCTCACTCCACGTGACGTTCGGCGTATCGTGGACCGTCGTTCACCAGTTCCAACCCACCCCCACGCGCTGCGTCACAGCTTCGCGACCCACCTGCTCGATGGAGGCGCCGATCTCCGTGCTGTGCAGGAACTATTGGGTCACTCCGATGTCGCTACAACGCAGCGTTACACTCACGTCAGTCGAGAACGACTCTCGGCGGCCTATCGCGAGGCACACCCGAGAGCATGAGTATCGTTCCAGAAGACGCAGACCTCAAGATGCAGTGGAACCGCTGGTTGAAGCGGAAGAACACTGCTGCGCGCGATCACCTGATCGTGCACTACTCGCCGCTCGTTAAGTTCGTCGCCGGTCGTATCGGCGCAGGCCTGCCGTCCAACGTCGACTCGGGTGACCTGATCGGCTCGGGCGTCTTCGGCCTGATCGATGCGATCGAGCGGTTCGACCCCGAGCGTGGGGTGAAGTTCGAGACGTTTGCTGTCCCTCGCATTCGTGGCGCCATCTACGACGGCCTCCGTCAGCTCGATTGGGTGCCGCGTTCGGTGCGCAGCCGGGCCCGCGAAGTCGAGAAGGCATTTGCCGAGCTCGAACATCGGCAGGGTCGTGCGCCGACCGACGAGGAACTGGCCAAGCACCTCGACATCACCGAGAAAGAACTCACCAAGTGGCTCTCGTCGATCGCGAGCACCACGATCGGCCCGCTCGACCGTGCGATCGCTGCGGGCGCCGAGCCTTCGGCTCCCGACACCGCCATGTCTGGCTCGCCGTCGGCCGTCATCGAAGACCGCGAACTCAGCTTGATCATGCGAGCTGAGATCAAGAAGTTGCCCGAGCGGGAAAAGCTCGTGCTGTCGCTGTACTACGACGAGGGTCTCACCCTCTCCGAAATCGGCGACGTCATCGGCGTCACCGAGAGCCGGGTCTCGCAGATCCACACCAAGTCGGTGCTGCACCTGCGCTCGCGCTTGAGCGCTGCCGGCGTTTCCTGACGCCCCGTCGACGCTGAGCGCGTCCTCACCGCACCTGTTGCTGGAGGAATCATGCTTCGTCGCGCCCGTCTCGTTCATCTCGCCGCTTTGTTTGCCGGCTTTCTGGCCGTGTCGGTGGTGGTCTCGCTTGCCGTCGCCACGGCGGCCGGTGCCGCACCGTGTTGGCGACCGCCCGCAAGCGGCGTCGTGGTGGACCCGTTTCGTGAGCCGCCGTGTCCGTACTGCAGCGGAAATCGGGGTATCGAGTATCGCGTTGGGAGTTTCACGCCCGTTCGCGCGGTCGCCGCCGGTGAGGTCACTTGGTCGGGGATGATCGACGGGGTCCGCTGGGTCGTGGTACGTCATGCCAATGGATGGCGCGCGACGTACGGTCGGCTCGCCACGACGCACCGATCGACCGGTGACACCGTCCTTGCCGGCAGCCGACTCGGTGTTGCGTCCGGATCGTTGTATTTCGGGCTCCGGATCGAGGGCCGTTACGTCGATCCGGCCCCGTATCTCGGTCGGCTGGTCGGGCGGCCACGACTGGTACCGGTTGACGGCACACCGCCACGTCGAGCGCCTGCGCCAACTCTGCGATGTGCCCGATAACGTTGGTGAGCGATGCGCCGACCGGCGTCTCACCCATCAAGTCAGTCTTTTCGGTCCATAGCGGTCGCCCTACAGGGCGCCGACCGGCGAGATCAACCGCAACAAGGAGAAACCATCATGGCCGTCATCACGATGCGTCAAATGCTCGAAGC
>CALICC010000376.1 GCA_938049325.1 uncultured Ilumatobacter sp.
TTCGATGACCAGGCAAGCGGCCACTTCGCCGCCGCTGAGCACCACATCGCCCACGCTGATCTCTTCGTCGACGAGGTGGTGGTGCACCCGCTGGTCGATGCCTTCGTACCGCCCGCACAACAGGCTGAAGCCGTCGAGGGCGGCGAGTTCGTTTGCCACCGACTGGTCGAATCGTCGCCCGCCGGGTCCGAGGGCAATCAAGGGCCGAGGCGGTTGCACGGCCTCGACAGCGTCGAAGATCGGTTCGGCCTTCATCACCATGCCCGCTCCCCCACCGAACGGCGAGTCATCCACCGTGCGGTGAACATCGCTCGCCTGGTCACGTATGTCGTGACAGCGCAGATCGAGCAGATCGCCCGCGCGCGCCTTGCCGAGCAGGCTTTCGGAGCAGAACGAGTCGACGAGGCCGGGAAAGATCGAAAAGACGTCGACGCGAAGTGTCACGCCGTGTCGTCCGTGAGTTCGAAGAGTCCGTCGGGAACGTCGACGGTGATGACGCCGTCGTTCATCGAGGTGATGAAGTTCGACGGCACGAGGGCGCCGCTGTCGAGCTCGAGGAGTTCGGCCGCCGGGTTGGCGAGCACCGACAGGCAGACGCCACGGTCAACGCCGACTTGGTCGACCACACGTTGGCCGATCATCTCGTGAACCCAGAACGCGCTGGGGTCGTCGATCGGCGCGCCGAACAATTCGATGTTGGTGTACCGCTCGGCCGCAGTGCGATCGGGGATCTGCTCGAAGCGAGCGATGATCCGACCGTTGCCCGCGACACGACTCGATGCGACCTGCAGCCGCTCGCCACGACCGAAGAGCTCGGCCCCGGGCGCGACGCGGTCACGTCGATCGGTGGTCAACTGGACGAAGATGTCGCCCTTGAGTCCGTGCGGTCGCCGAAGGTGACCAATGGAGAGCCAGCCCGCAGGCGGCTCAGTCGAGGAATTCGATGTCGATCTCGACATCGTCTTTGCTCGCAGCCGCGCGAGTGACCGTGCGAATGCTCGCGGCGGTTCGTCCGCGTCGACCGATGACACGACCGAGGTCGCCGTCGCCCACGCGCACGTTCAGTGCCGGACGCTGACCCGACTCGTCGACTTCGACGGTGACGGATTCGGGGTCATCGACAATCGACTTGACGATGTGCTCGAGGACCGCGACTGCGGTCGGAGCCAGCTCGTCGCTCATTTGGCCTCAGCCTTGGCGGCTTCGAACTGATCCATCGCGCCGGAGATCTTGATGATCTTCGCGACACGCTCGGTCGGTTGCGCACCTTCGCTGAGCCACTTCACGATCTTGTCGTTGTCGACGTTGATCAGCGAAGGCTCCTCACGCGGGTTGTATTGCCCGAGAATCTCGATGAAACGACCGTCGCGCGGCGAACGGGCGTCGGCCGCCACGATTCGGTACTGGGGTTGCTTGGTTTTGCCCACTCGTGTGAGCCGCAGCTTGACAGCCATCTGTGATCGTCACTCCTGATGCGATTTGAGAACGTTGAAATGCTAGCGCCGCCGACTCGCTTCTACTCCTGAATCAGACGGCGACATCAGACGGAGTGTCGGACGGATATCGTCGCCCGGATGAGCGCCGACTCCTGGATCGCTCTCGTCGTGCTGATCGGGACCGTCGTCACGCTCGTTCTCGACCGATTCGCACCCGTCGTCGTGCTCAGCGGATCGGTCGGCGTGCTGCTCTTCGCCAACGTCATCGAGCCCGACGTCGCACTTAGCGGCCTCTCGAGCCCCGCCCCCGCCACGATCGCAGCGCTCTACGTGCTTGCTGGCGCCGCAACCGCGACCGGTACGTTCGCCTCGCTCGTGGACCGAACGCTCGATCGCCCTGGCTCACTTCCTGCGCTCACCGCCAGCACTGCGGCGTTGTCAGCGGTCGTTCCGAATACCCCACTGATTGCGATGTTTGCGCCGCGGGTCGTGCGCTGGGCACAGCGCACCGGCGGCGATGCGTCGCGCTACCTCCTCCCTCTGTCGTTCGCGAGCATCCTCGGCGGCGTCATCACGCTGATCGGTACGTCGACGAACCTCGTGGTCTCCGACCTCCTCCAGCAGTCGGGAAACGAGCCGTTCGACGTGCTCGAGATCACGGTGGTGGGCCTTCCGGTCGCGATCGTCGGCATCACGATTCTTTCCACCGTCGGCGTGCGGTTGCTGCCCACCCGCACGGCCGTCGCGACCGACCTCAGCCAACGAGCTCGGGAGTTCCAGATGGCGGCCACCGTGGTTCCCGACGGTCCGCTCGTGGGCCGCAGCATCGGCGAGTCCGGACTGCGCAACCTCGATGGCGCATTCCTTGCGCTCATCGAGCGCGGTGGTGTCGACCGCGGACAATCGACATCGCTGGCTGCATCGCCTGACACCGTGCTCGAAGCTGGCGATGTCTGCTGCTTCGTCGGCGACGTCGCTCGCGTGATCGACTTGCACGACGTCGACGGACTCGAAGCCACCGAACACTCCCACGTGCTCGGCACCGAAGGCGCCGGCACGCTCGTGTTCGAGGCCGTGATCTCGCCGACGTCGCGGCTGGTCGGTCAGTCGTTGCGGTCGGCAGACTTCCGCAGCCGCTATCGCGGGGCGGTCATGGCCGTGCATCGTTCCGACGGCGCGCTCGGCGGTCAACTCGGGCGCATCGAACTCCGCGCCGGTGACGTGCTCCTCGTGCTCGCCGAAGAGTCGTTCGGTCGACGGTGGCGTGGTGACGCCGACTTCTCGCTGGTCGCCGAAGTCGAGGAGCCTCCGCCCGCACGCCGAAGCCGGTCATGGCTGGTCATCACGGCGACGATCGGCCTCGTTGCGCTCGCTGCCACCGGCCTCGTCACCCTCTTCGAAGCGGCGCTCCTCGGTGCGGGCGTCGTCGTGCTCGGCGGCGCCATCACACTGCGCGAAGGCTGGCGGGCGATCAACCTCAATGTCGTGCTGACGATGGCCGCGGCGATCAGCCTCGGCGCCGGCGTGGCGCAGAGCGGGTTGGCCGGCGAGATCGCGAAGCTCGTCGAACGCGCCGACGACCTCGGCTTTGGCGACGTCGGCCTCGTCGTGGCGGTGATGCTCGCGACGCTCGTGATGACCGAACTGCTCACCAACACTGCAGCCGCTGCCGTGATGCTGCCAGTGGCTCTCTCGGTCGCCGCCGACTCGGGCACCGAACCGCGCATGCTGGCAGTCGCGGTGTTGATCGGCGCGTCGTGCTCGTTCCTGTCGCCGGTCGGCTACCAGACGAACCTGATGGTGTTCGGCCTCGGCGGTTACCGCTTCAGTGACTTCACCCGAGTGGGGGCGCCCTTGACGCTCGCGACCGTGGTCACCTCGGCGATCATCATTCCGATCGCCTTCGGCTAGAGGCGCTCAGCGCGGCAGACCCGGGAGCCCGGGCATGCCCGGCGTACCGGGAAGACCGGGAATGTCCATCCCGCCGTCTTCGAGGTTGAAGCCTGGGGGCAGGCCCTTGGGAACCTTCGGGCCTTTGCCCTTCTTCCCCTTCTTGCCCTTCTTGCCGCCTGGGCCGCCGCCGAGAACGCCCATCTTCTTCATCATCTTCTGCATCTCGTCGAACTGCTTCACCAGCCGGTTCACGTCGCCCACCTGGGTCCCCGAACCCGCAGCGATACGGGCCCGTCGGCTGCCATTGATGAGCTTGGGAAACGTCCGCTCCTCCACCGTCATCGAGCGGATGATCGCCTCAACCGGCTTCAAGTCGTCGTCGGAAATGTCGGCGTTCTTCAGTTCCTTCGGGATGCCCGGCATCATCGACATGATGTTGCCGAGCGAGCCCATCTTCTTGATCTGCTGCATCTGATCGAGGAAGTCGTCCAGCGTGAACTGGCCCTCCATCATCTTCTGAGCTGCTTGCTCTGCTTGGTCCTGCTCGAATGCGCGCTCGGCGGTTTCGATGAGCGTCAACATGTCGCCCATGCCCAAGATCCG
>CALICC010000377.1 GCA_938049325.1 uncultured Ilumatobacter sp.
CCCGACATCGAAGCTCGACTCGGGGCACGTTTGGTCCCCATGGACGAACTCTTGTCAACCAGCGACGTGGTGTCGCTCAACTGCCCGTACTCCGACGCGACACATCACCTCATCGACGCAACTGCGCTCGCCACGATGAAGCCGACCGCGTTCCTCGTCAACACCGCTCGCGGGCCGATCGTCGACGAGCCAGCGTTGACCGACGCGCTCACCAACAACACCATTGCCGGCGCCGCACTCGACGTGTTCGAGAACGAGCCCGACGTGCACCCAGGGCTGCTCTCGCTCGACAACGTCGTGCTGGTGCCGCACCTCGGGTCGGCCACCAACGAAACCCGCGGAGCCATGGCCGATCTCGCCGCTCGCAACGCAGCCGAGGTCATCGCCGGTCGCCCGCCACTCACGCCCGTGAACTGAAGATTCGCGCCGAACGGAACACACCCGGAGTCACCGAGGTTGTCCGACTCATGCAGATCTCAGACGCCATCGAATTCGCCCGCGACCATGTCAACGGCATCTTGATCACCCAGAAGCGCAACGGGCGACCGCAATCGTCGAACATTTCGTTCCACATCGACACCGACGATCGGATCCTGATCTCGGTGACCGACGGGCGCGCCAAGACCTCGAACCTGCGCCGCACGCCGACCGCATCGCTCCACGTGAACCGCGAAGACTTCTGGGCGTATGCCGTGATCGAGGCCGACGTGGAGCTCACGCCAGTGGCGGCCGAGCCGGGCGACGACACCGTCGATCAACTCGTCGCGTATTACCGAGCCGTTGCCGGCGAGCACGACAACTGGGACGAATATCGGGCCGCAATGGTCGCGGACAAGCGTCTGTTGTTGAAGCTGAAGCCGACACACGCGTACGGAATGCTCCATCGCTGAAGGTTGCGGTTCTGGGACAACTTCATGTCGGCTCGGCGCGAGCTGGCAGAGTGTGGCGTGCCTTTGACAGGAGCGGCCGCCGTTCGGCTCTACGACGACCACGTGGATGCCGTCCACGCACTCATCGCGCGCCGTGTCGGCATCGAACCCAGCGCTGAGATCACGGCCCAGGCCTTCGAGCACGCGCTCGACCGATGGGACCTGTTCGACCAACAGCACGGAACCGAGCGACTGTTCCTCTTCGCGTCGGCGGTGACCGTGCTTCGAAAGCATCCTGAGCTCGAGCATCAGTACCTCAGCAGCCTGCACGTCGATGATGCTCCGGTCGCTTCGTTCGTCGCCGACCCGCTCGTGGCCAACCCCGGTGACTCGAGCCCGCGCGTGGTCGACCACGCTGCGAATCGCGACGTTCTGAGCAGAGAACAAACGCAAACGAGCACGACGTTGGCGCCGAACCCGACGATGCAGGCCGTCGCCGAACTCGATGCCGACGATCGCGATGTCCTGCTGCTGTCACTCTGGGAATCGCTTCCTCAGTCGTCCATTGCCGAGATGCTCGACACTTCGGTGAGCTCGGTTCGAACAACCCTCGGCAGGGTCCGCCGCGAACTCAAGGCGGCAACCTCCGGGAGCGACCCGAAAGGTCGTCGTCGGCGATGAACGTGTTCGACACCGTCCAGGCCGCGCGCCCGAAGGTGGCACCGATGCCCCCTGCCGAACGCCGGATGATCCGCGAATCGCTGTTCGGTGCTCGACAGAACGATGCGGCGCGCACGATCTCGGCCCGTTCCGCGAGCGGTGCGGTGACGTCGACCGCACCACACGGACTCCGGATCCCTTCCAATCGCAGGCGCCGGATCGCGCCCTCGTCGATCGTCAAGGCGGTTGCCGGCATCGGACTCTTGATCGGCGGTGGCGTCATCGCGTGGTCAGCCGTGTCGGACAACGGCCCCGCTTCTGAAGCAACCGAAACCACCGCACGTCCCACGACGAGCGCCGCGGCGACGACGACGACCCAACCGCCCGAGCCGCCGCCGGTACGTACGGACGTCTCGGGCACGTCGCCACTGGTCCTGCCTTCGTCGCTGCTCCCGGTCGACGAGGTCTCCATCGCGCCCCCAGCCGCTGGCTCGAGTGGCCTCTTGCTGACCGCTCCCGACGGATCGACGCTCTGGATGGGCGACTTCGACGGCGCAGCGCTCGGCCTGGCCGAGTTCGACGTCCAACAGGTCGGCGCGCTCGGTGTTGCGGCGATCGAACAGCCCACCGCTGTCTCGTACCGCATCGATGTGCCGTGCGGCATCATGTTCTTGAACGACGCACCCGGTGGCGAAGCGTTCCGTCCCGCGATCGCAGACTTGCTGAGGGGGATGTCGGTCGACGGCGATGCCACTCTCGACGCAACGCTCCCCGCGGGGTGGTCTGTGCTCGATGTCGGTGCAAGCCAGACCAGTTACACCACCCAGTTCCAGGTACCTGTGTTCGTCGGCAGCGTCGCGGTCCGGCTCGTCCAGATCCCTGACGGCTCGCTTCCCCAACTGACGTTCGGTGGCCGACAGCTCGCACCTGTGTCGTTCCTCGGCGGACCGGCATATCTCGACAGCGCACCGGTCGACCCCGAGGTCGTCAGCATCTTCTGGCAGGACGACAACACCGTGTTCAACGCCAGCACGAGCGGGCTCACGTTCGCTGAACTCGAAGTGTTCATCAACACGTTGGAGCCAGCAACGGCACGTGAATGGCAGGAACGGTTCGCCGTCACGCCCGTCGACGCCACGCCAGCAGCGGACGTCGACTGTGCACCGCAGCCCAACTTCGGGCCGACACTCAATCCCTGAGTCGGTCAGGCGTCGAGGGCGGCGCGCACGCCGGGCCACAGCAGACGGGTGACGTCTTCTGCCAGCTCGTCGAGGTCGCAGTAGTCGTCGTGGAGCCACATGGTGGTGACGACCTGAAGCGCTCCGACGATCGCGTAACCCCACGTTCGGTCGGCCGACACCGACGATTCGCGCGGCGCTCCGTGCGCTCGCGCGAACATCTCGATCAGCTGCGACGCCGAACGATCGATGCGTTGACGAAGCTGCGCGGGCTGATGTTCGCTCGCGTTGACGAAGAGAAAGAGGTTGCGGTCGGCATGAACCGCAGCGAGATACGACCGGACAGAGAGCAAGAAGTCAGTGCGCGGATCTCCGGACGCGATGCCGGCCCGCTCGGTTGAACTCGCAATGCGTTCGACGAGCGCTTCCGACAATGCCTCGACAAGCGCTCCTTTGTCACCGACGGTTCGGTACACGATTGGTTTGCTGACGTTCGCCTCGCGCGCCACGTCGTCCATCGTGATGTCGAGGCCTTGCGCACGGATCACTCGTTCGGCCGCACCGACCAGCTGCGCGCGATCGGCGAGCACGGCACCGCCGCCCTTCGGGCGACCTGGACGACGAGCAGCGACGGAACGGGTCACGGCCCGAGACGGTAACGCTGCCCGCTCGAAAAAGTTACTCCGAGTAAATTCGCGCCGGGCCGCAGTGTTACCGTCGTCACATGACGTCCGACATGCTTGCTCCGACCGATCAATCCGCCGCAAACACCCCATGGCACTTGCGCAACAACTGGGCTCCAGTGCTCGACGAACGCACCGATACCGAACTGCGCGTCGACGGAACGATCCCCAGCGATCTGCTAGGCACCTACGTGCGCACCGGACCCAACCCCGCGTCAGGCCAGTCCGATCACTGGTTCTTCGGCGACGGCATGTTGCACGGTGTGCGGCTCGCCAACGGCAAGGCGGAGTGGTACAAGAACCGGTTCATCCAGACGCCGAACATCTCCGACCCGCTCGACGACCCGATGGCGGGCATGGGCGACCTCACCCGCGGCACCGCCAACACGCACGTGATGCCGCACAACAAGAAGCTGCTGTGCCTCGAAGAGGGCCACTGGCCCTGGCAGGTCGACACCGACCTGAACACCATCGGCTACGAGAACTTCGACGGCGCGCTCACGTGCTCGATGACTGCGCACCCCAAGGTGTGCCCGGTCACTGGCGAACTCATCGCATTCAGCTACCTGAGCCCCGAGCCACCGTTCCTCAACTACATCCGCATCAGCGCCGACGGCGTGGTGCAGCAAATCGAAGGCATCGAGATCCCGAACATGGTGATGATGCATGACTTCAACGTGACGCAGAACCACGTCGTGTTCATGGACCTTCCCGTGTGCTTCGATCTCGAGGCGCTCGAGACCGGCATGCCGTTCAAGTTCAAGCGCGACGCTGGCGCTCGGCTCGGAGTGATGCCACGCAACGGCACCAACGCTGACGTGCGCTGGTTCGAGATCGACCCGTGCTACGTCTTTCACCCCGTCAACGCGCACGAGACCGGCAACAAGATCGTGCTCCATGTCTCGCGTCAACCCGAGGCGTTCGGTTCGAGCAACGACGACTACGCGGAGGTCG
>CALICC010000378.1 GCA_938049325.1 uncultured Ilumatobacter sp.
GCTCACCAAGCTCGACGGTTCGGCCAAGGGTGGCATCGTGTTCGCGATCGAAACCGACCTGGGCATCCCGGTCAAGCTCGTCGGTATCGGCGAGACGATCGGCGACCTGATCCCGTTCGACCCCGACGAGTTCGTCAGCGCGCTCTTCGAACGCTGAAGATCGCATTCGGCACGAGGCTCGGGTTCGCTTCCATCACGCTGATCTGCTCGACCACCTCAGCTGCGCCGAGTCGAGAACTGTGGTCAGATGGAACCTCGTGAGTCTCTCGAACGTCAACAAGGTGATGAGTTCGTTCAACCTCCACCGCTTCGTGCCGTTTCCCGTCGTTCTCGCAGCCGCCTTGGCCGCGGGCGCCTGCGGATCCGACGCAGCGAGCGAGTTGGGTGACGAGCTTCCCGCGGTGTCCGTCGACGGGGTGTCGATCGACGTGTACGGCGACTCGTCGTTCGGGCAGATCGTGGCCCAGGAGCAACAGGGCAACGCCGACCGAGCAGTCGGCGGCTTCGACCTCGAGGCCGTGGACCTGCCCGCAGGAACCGGAGAAGTGTTCCGGCTGGCCCCGCGTCCATCGGATTCGGTGTCGATCGACGAGCGCGTGATCGCCTTGGCACAAGCCCTCGGTCTGAGCGGTGAGATCGCCACCGAAACCGACCCCTTCGGTGGCGTCACACGTCGCGTCGCGGGCGAGGGCCCGAATGCTGCGCTGCTGGAGGTCTTCGCCGAGTCGGCCGGAACGGGTGGTGCTCGGTGGTCGTACCAGGGGCCTGCGGTGACCGACGTCGGTGGGGCACGCGAACTTTCTGGCGTGTCACCGGACGCTGCCGAAGCGAGGGTCGGCGCCGTGCTCGCTGCACTCGACGTTGCTGCGGTTTCGTACCTCAACGCGGTCGAATCGTTCGGCGACACGGTCGAGGTCAACGCCGTGTTCGCTCCCGACGGGCGGCCCGCATTCGACGTGCGCTGGAACTTCATCGTTGGTGCAACCGGCGAGGTGGAGCTGGCGCAGGGGCCATTCGATCTGCCGGAACGGGTCGGCGATGTCACGCTGGTCGATCTCGATGTCGCGGCATCGCGCCTCGACGTGGCGTTCGGCCCGTTGCCCGGCAACCCTGGCGGACTCCCGCCGGCCACCACGATGTTGTGGCCCACGACGACTGGTTTGCCGATTCCGGCGACCACGACGTTGCTGCCCGTTCCGCCGCCGAACTCGACGACGACCTTGCCGGGTGCTGTCGAGTCGGACGTCGTCGACACGACCACAACATCCGCGTCTCCATCCCCGCCCGACGATCAGCTGGCGCCGATCCCGTCGACTATTCCGGCCCCGCTCGACGATCAAGGGGCGTTCCCGTCGACCACCCCGGCGCCGTTCCCGTCGGCCACGCCGGCGCCGTGTGACCTCAGCACGTGTGGCGCGGAAGAACCTTCGCTGCCGATGCCGCCCGAGGTTTCGGTGCCCGACGTCGAGATTCGGGACGTGGCATCTCGGGTGATCGTCGATGTCGAGCAGACGCTGTTGGCGTTTTGGGATTCGCCGTCAGGCCCGTGGCTCGTGCCCGCCTACAGATTTGTCGCCGCCGACGGCGGTCGCTACGAGATCATCGCCGTCGACGCCGACCACGTCAGGCTCATCGGCTCGAACGATCCGGAACTTCCGCCGGCTCCGCCCTCGACGGGCTCGTCCGAACCGAATATCCCGGGTGTTCCGGACTCGACAACGACGTCGCTTCCCGACCCGAACGACGCCGGGTTCCCGCAGCCGACCACCACGCTCGATGGTGTGCCACCCCGCACGGTTCCCATGCCGAACCCGACGTTGCTGGACAACAACGGCACCCCGGTCACGCTGCCCGTCCCGCCACCCGTCGGCCTTCCAGTTGCCGACATCCCTGATTGGTACAACGACGAGCTGCTGGGTGCGCTGCAAGGCCGCTCTATCGACGAAGCGGTTGCGGCGCTCGAAGCCGTCGGCTGGCGTGTGCAGCTCGACGACGAGTTGAGTCCGAACGACACGTTCACCGCCGAGATCTCGATCGATCGCGTGATCGTCGTGCACCGCGATGGCTTCGTCACCGACATCAAGGGCCCGGATCTGTCCGGCTTCTTGGTGGACACCCCCGTCACAACGACGCTGAGCGCGAACCAATTGGTCGAGTTGCTCCCCGTTGCTCCGGCTGGCGACTCGGATGAGTCGCTGGCGCTGGACAACGAGGCACAGCTCGCCGGGGTTCTGGTCGGATTGCCATGGAGCGCCGCCGCCGACGTTCTGGCCGCGACCGGCTGGTCGGTGCGGGCCTTTGATCTCGACGGTTCGCTCGAGCGGGAGGATGATCTTCGCCTCGACCGGATCAACGTGTTCCACCGCGACGGCATCGTCGAGCGCGTCGAGATCTTCTGACTCACCCCTGCCGTCCCCGAGAAGTGTGAGCTGTCGACCCAGGAATCCCCGTTGACCCTTCACAGATCGGTGTGGCGCTGCCGCCGTCCTCGAGAAGTGTGAGCTGGCAGGCGTGGAAACCCTGTCTGCAGCTCACAAATCGCTGATCCGAGACCAGATCGACGCAGCCCGGTAACCTCACTCTCCGTATGTTCGACAACCTCTCCGGCCGGCTCGAAGGCATCGTCAAGAAGATCCGCGGCAAGGGCCGTCTCACCGAGGCCGACGTCGACGAGGTCATGAAGGAGATTCGCAACGCGCTCCTCGAGGCCGACGTCAACGTCACGGTCGTTCGGTCGATCTGCAACAGGATCCGCGAACACGCGATCGGCGCCACGCGTTCGAAGGCGCTTGACCCTGGCCAGCAGGTGGTCAAGGCGGTGAACGACGAGCTGACTCGGGCACTCGGCGGCGAAACGCTGACGATCACGTTCTCACCGAAGCCGCCGACCGTCGTGCTCATGGCCGGTCTCCAAGGTTCGGGTAAGACCACCAACTCAGCGAAGTTGGCCAGCTGGTTCAAGTCGCAAGGGCGCAACCCGCTGCTCGTCGGCGCCGACCTGCAGCGCCCCGCAGCGGTCGAACAGCTCCGTACGCTCGGTGCCCAGATCGACGTGCCGGTCTACTCCGATCCCGAAGACCCGGTCCTCACGGCGCACCAGGGCCTCGAGGAAGCCAAACGGCTCGGCAAAGACGTCCTGATCGTCGACACGGCCGGCCGCCTGTCGATCGATGCCGAGATGATGGAACAGGTGCGATTGATCTCGGGCGCAGTCGACCCCGATTACACGTTCCTCGTGATCGACGCGATGACCGGCCAAGACGCCGTGCAAACCGCCGAAGCGTTCGACGAGACGCTGCGGATCGACGGCGTGATCATGTCGAAGATGGACGGCGACGCTCGCGGTGGCGCCGCGCTGTCGGTCAAGGAAGTCATCGGACGCCCGATCGCGTTCGCATCGACCGGTGAGAAGCTCAACGAGTTCGAGCAGTTCCACCCCGACCGCATGGCGAGCCGCATTCTTGGCATGGGCGACATGCTCACGTTGATCGAGCAGGCCGAACGGGCCTTCGAACAGCACGAAGCCGAAGAAGCCGCACAGAAGATGATGGACGGCCAGTTCACGCTGGACGACTTCCTCGA
>CALICC010000379.1 GCA_938049325.1 uncultured Ilumatobacter sp.
ACTGGTCGCGGGTCTCTTTCTGGTTCTCTTCCAGGTAGGCGCGACGGGACAGGACCACGTTGTTGCGGTTCTTGTCGAGTTCGATGATCTTGGCGTGGACCTGCGTACCGATGTACGGAGCGAGGTCGCGCACACGGCGCAGCTCGACGAGCGATGCGGGCAGGAAGCCACGCAGACCGATGTCGACGATGAGACCGCCCTTGACGACTTCAATGACCGGACCGGAGACGACTTCGTCGTTCTCCTTCTTCTCTTCGATGTTGCCCCACGCACGCTCGTACTGCGCACGCTTCTTCGACAGAACGAGGCGACCCTCTTTGTCTTCCTTGGTGAGCACGAGCGCTTCGATGACTTCGCCGATGGCGACCACTTCGCCGGGGTCGACGTCGTTGCGGATACTCAGCTCGCGGCTCGGGATGACACCCTCGCTCTTGTAGCCGATGTCGAGCAGCACTTCGTCTTTGTCGATCTTGACGACGGTGCCGTTGACCATCTGGCCATCTTCGACTTCCACCATCGTGCCGGCGATGGCGTCTTCAAAGGACATACCGAGGTCATCGGAGATGATCTCGCGAGGGGTGTAGTTGCCTTCTTCGTCGAATGTCCCGAACTGGGATTCGGCGGAAGAAGAGGTAGAGGTGTCGGTCAAGGGAATCGGCTTTCAGAACGGATACGGAATCGTTGGACGCCCCGGTGTTCGCGGACGTGCGTCTCGGGCGAGAACGCAACGAACAAGGGTATCAGCGCTCCCCCGGAACCCACGCGGGCCCGGGAGGCCATGCGTTCAAGGCGAGAAGTCAGCCGCGGTAGATCCCGGGCACGCGGCCGCCGCTGCGCCAGTAGACGTTGTTCTGACGGTCCAGCATCCCCTCGTCGACGAGATGGCGACGCAGGGTCGACCAGTCCGGATTGAACGCACCGAGTGTCGAGTTGATCTCCTCTTCGGCGTACTTCTTGCCGACGTCGAACTCGAGTGCGAGACGTTCGAGCACGATCAACCGCTTCGCCCGCGACGTCGGAATCGTCGTGAGCGTTCGTCCTTCGAAGTACCGAGCGAGCACCTCGCGCTCGTCGTCGTTCATTCCGTAGCCGATCACCGGGTCCATCGGGAGGTCGGCGTCGACGAGTTCCGACGCAATCGATCGCAGCGCATCGACGTCGAGTCGGTGCGTGCTCCCATCGCTCGACACCAGTCCGGCGGCGCGCAGCGACCCGACGGCTTCGAGCACGCGGCGAGCATCGAGTCCCGTCACATCCGCGAGCTCAACCGTGGTGCGGCTCTCCACGGCGAGCGCGCCCGCAACAGCGAGCCGATCTCGGTCGAGGAGCAGCTTCAGGCGTTCGACGGCGTGCACATCACCAGTGAATCAGCAAGGCGCACCCTGCGCGAAGATGGTTCGGGGCGATCAACGAGGAGGAAACGCGTGACCACACCGTCCGTTGCAACGGGACCGACCGATACGCCGCTGCTCGACGTCACGATCCCCGAGAGCCTCCGACTCACCGTCGCCGACCACGGTGACCGCGAGGCACTCGTGTCCTGTCACCAAGACCTTCGGTGGACCTACGAGGAGTTCGCTGAACGAGTCCACAGCCTCGCGACCGGGATGCTCGCCAACGGACTGCAACGCGGCGATCGAGTGGGGCTATGGAGTCCGAACTACGCCGAGTGGACCTTGGTGCAGTACGCGACCGCCGAGATCGGCGTGATCCTCGTCAACATCAACCCGGCATATCGGACCCACGAACTGGCCTATGCGCTCAACCAGTCCGGCTGCCGCTGGCTCATCGCTGCGCCCGACTTCAAGACCTCCGACTATCGGGCCATGACAGCGTCGGTGCGCGCTGACGTTCCCGCACTCGAACGAGCGGTGTTCTTCTGGGATGACGAGTGGGATGAAATCTGCGTCGGTGACCCATCGGCATCCGGCGACGTGCGGGCGATCGCAGCGAGCCTCTCCCCCGACGACCCGATCAACATTCAGTACACGTCGGGCACGACCGGATTTCCGAAAGGCGCGACCCTGACACATCGCGGGATCCTCAACAACGGCTACTTCGTCACGGGCCTGCAGGAACTCGGGCCCGGCGACCGGCTGTGTATTCCCGTGCCCTTTTATCACTGCTTCGGCATGGTGATGGGCAACCTCGGCTCGACCTCTCGCGGCATCACGATGGTCATTCCCGGCGATGCGTTCGACGCCAAGGCAGTCCTCGAAGCAGTCGAGAACGAGCGGTGTACCGCGCTGTACGGCGTGCCCACGATGTTCATCGCCGAGATGGCCGACACCGACTTCACCAGCTATGACCTGTCGTCGCTGCGCACCGGGGTGATGGCCGGTTCGCTCTGCCCGGTCGAGGTGATGAAGCGCTGCATTAGCGAGATGAACTTGGTCGACATGAGCATCTGCTACGGCATGACCGAGACGTCGCCGGTGTCGACGCAGACCATGCCGGGCGACTCGCTCGAACACCGCACCGAGTCGGTCGGCGTGGTCCACCCGCACGTGGAGATCCGCGTCGTCGACCCTGCCACGGGCAACACTCTTCCCCGCGGCGAGACCGGCGAGTTCTGCACCCGGGGCTACTCGGTGATGGACGGCTACTGGAACGATCCCGACAAGACCTCCGCCGCGATCGACAGCGATGGCTGGATGCACACGGGCGACCTCGCGGTGATGGCCGAAGACGGCTACGTCAACATCGTCGGTCGGATCAAAGACATGGTGATCCGCGGCGGGGAGAACATCTACCCGCGTGAGATCGAGGAGTTCCTGTACACCCACCCGGACATCGAGGACGTCCAGGCGATCGGCGTACCCGACGAGAAGTACGGAGAAGAACTCATGGTGTGGGTGAAGCCGAAGCCTGACGCAACCGTCGACCTCGAGTCGGTTCGCAACTTCTGTGCGGGCAAGATCGCCCACTTCAAGGTGCCGCGTTACGTTCGAGTCGTCGACGACTTCCCGATGACCGTGACCGGCAAGATCCGCAAGGTGGAGATGCGCGAGCAGTCGATCGTCGACCTCGGTTTGGGCCATATCGCCGAGTCCAGCGGATCCTGAGCTACGCCGAGCGGCGTGTGGCGATGACCAAGAATTCGGCGGTGTCTGCGGTCGGGGCATCGTTGCCGTAGGCTCCGGGTTCGACACTGCTGATGCTGTCGACCGTCATGTCGTGGGCTGCGAGCAGCAGCCGCAACTCGCGGGGTGTGTAGCAACCGGTCCACAAGTCGACGGTCTTCGACTCACCCGTTTCCGACTTGATCTCGGTGCGCTCGTGGTTCACGCCGGAGTCGGCATCGAAGTCGGCGCCCTCCCAGTGCCGCACGACGAAGTACGAACTGAACGCACTCAGCGCCAGTCGGCCACCTGGCCGCAGCGCCTTGGCCATGCCGTCGATCACCACCACATCCTCACCATCGGCCGTCATCAGCCCGAACGCTCCCTGGCACAGACACACCACGGCGTCGAACTCGGCGGCGAACGTCAACGCACGCGCATCCATGCGCTCGAAGGTCGCTCCGTCGACCGCGCGACCGTTCGCGATCTCGACGAAACGCTCGCTGATGTCGACACCGTGCACCTCGATCCCGCGGGAGGCCAATTCGTGGGCATGACGGCCGGGTCCGCACCCCACGTCGAGCACGCGGTCCCCTGACTCCAGGCCGAGCGCCTCGACGATGTGATCGACCTCCTGCGTCGTTCCCTTCGTGAACGAGTAGCGCAGGTACGCCTCACCCATGTGGTCGGCGAGGTCTTCGAACCAATGATCGCGACCCGCACCGGTCACGAGGTCAGCCCTTCGCTGCAGCCCAGGTGTCGCCCCAGGAGACGTTGACCTCGAGCGGAACATCGAGGTCGGCCGCGTCGTGCATGATCTCGATCACGAGGTCGCCGATCTCGTCCTTCTCGGCAGGCGGCACTTCGACGAGCACTTCGTCGTGGACCTGCAGGATCAGTTCGCTCTCGACCCCGGGCTTGCTCAGCGCTTCGTCGATGCGCACCAGCGCGACCTTGAAGATGTCGGCGGCCAGTCCTTGGATCCCGGCGTTCATCGCCTGACGCTCCCCCGCCTGTCGGACTCGGAAGTTCGAGTTCATCAGCTCGGGAATCGGGCGGCGGCGGCCGAACAGCGTTTCGGTGTAGCCACGCTCGCGGGCTTGCTCGACCGTGTCGTCCATGTACTGCTTCACGTTCGGGAACGCCACGAAGTACGCGTCGAGAATCGGTGCGGCCTCGTCGACCGGGATGTTCAGCCGTTGCGCCAGCCCGTAGGCCTCCATGCCGTACGCGAGTCCGTACGACACCATCTTCGCTTTGGACCGTTGATCGACGGTGACCGCATCGGGCTCGACATCGAAGACGCGCGACGCGGTGGCGTTGTGGATGTCTTGGCCGGTGTTGAACGCTTCGAGCAACCCCGAGTCCTGCGCGAGATGCGCAATGCAGCGCAGCTCGATCTGGTTGTAGTCGGCGACGAGCAGCTCCGTCCCGGGCGAAGCAACGAACGCTCGCCGGAACAGGCGGCCTTCTTCGGACCGGACGGGGATGTTGTGCAGGTTCGGCTGGTCGGACGACAGGCGACCGGTGCGGGCGACGGTTTGGTTGAAGGTTGCGTGAATCCGACCATCGGGTGCGACCTCTTGCAACAGCCCCTTGCCGTAGGTGCCCCGGAGCTTGTCGACTTCGCGATGGCGGCGCAGCGGCGCCAAGAACTCGGGCCACTCGTGTTCGAGCTTCTCGAGCGTGGCCGCGTCGGTCGATGGGCCCGTCTTTGTCTTCTTGATCGGTGTGAGGCCCTTCACGTCGTACAGCAACTCGCGCAGCTGCTTCGGCGAGTTGAGGTTGAGGTCGGGCATCTCGGCAACCGTGCGCAGCTCGGCAACGAGCGATTCGACCTCGGCGGTCAGCCGGTCATTGAGGCCCTGCAACTCGTCGATGTCGACCGCGATGCCGATGTGCTCCATCTTGGCGAGCACCATCACGAGCGGGTTCTCGATGGTCTCGTACAGCTCGGCCATGCCCTGCGCATCGAGGCTCGCGCGGATCGGCTCGACCAGATGATGAACCGCGAGCGCGTCGCGTGCGGCGAACTCAGCGTCGGACATCGCACTGCCGTCGAGATCGAGCTGGCCTGAGCCGGCCGCGTCGTCGCTCGGGCGGGCGAAGTCGGTGTACTTCTCGATCAGGTCGGGCAGCTCGTAGCGAGCTTCGGCCGGGTCGATCAAGTACGCGGCAATCGCGGTGTCGAGGGCGATCCCGTCGAGTGCACAACCCATGCCGAGCAGCGAACGCATGAGCGGCTTGATCCGATGACCGCGCACGTCGGTGTGCGCGGCGAGTTCGTCCTGCACGGCGTCGTCGGCCAGCAGGGCAGCCGGAATCCACGCCACTTCTGCCGATTCCGGATCCGTGACGACCGCGAGGCCGACCAGGTCGGTCCGGCCAGGGTCACCCTGCCACGTGGCGGCCAGGTCGAGCGCGGCGACACCCTTGATCGCAGCCGCCGCGTCGGCGATGGTTTCGATCTCGGTGACCTCCGCGACGAGTTCTTGTTGTTCGACTTCGGGGCCGAGGTCGACGGCGGCCCCCATGCCGTTGATCGCAGCGGTGATGCGACCCGACAGCGCACGGAACTCGAGGAACTCGAACAGGCGCTTCATCTCCTCGCCGTTCGGCTTGGGCACGAGGTCGTCGAAGTCGACCGAGTCGACCGGTGCGTCGTGGCGCAGCAGCATCAGGTCGAGGTTCTTACGAGCTCGGGCCTCGTTCTCGATGAGGTTCGACTTCAGCTTCGGCGTCTGCTCGTCGACGTTCGCGAAGATCCCATCGAGGCCGCCGTACTTGTTGATCAGCTTCGCCGCAGTCTTCTCGCCGACTCCGGGCACGCCGGGCAGGTTGTCGGAGTTGTCGCCGCGGAGTGCCGCGTATTGCACGTAGAGCTCCGGGGTCACGCCGGTCTTGTCTTCGATGCCCGCCTCGTCGTACAGCGCGTAATCACTCACACCGCGCTTGTTGTACATCACCTTGACGTCGTTCGCGTCGTTGACGAGCTGGTAGCTGTCGCGGTCACCCGTGACGATCACGACGTTCTTGCCACGCTCGACGAGTTCGTCGACGGCGGTGGCGATCAGGTCGTCGGCTTCCCAGCCCACCTGGTCGATGGTCTGGATCCCCACGGCGTCGAGCACTTCGCGCACGAGTCCCATCTGCTGGCGGAGAATGTCAGGGGCGGCTTCGCGTTGCGCCTTGTAGGTCGGTTCGGCTTCGTGACGGAAGGTGGGCTCGGGGCGATCGAACGCCACCAAGATCCCTTCGGGCTCTTGCTCGTTGAGCACGTAGGCGAGCATCGACGTGAAACCAAACACCGCGTTCGTGACCTGACCGCTCGCCGTCGCCATGTCGGTCGGCAGCGCGAAGAACGCCCGGTAGGTCAGAGAGTTGCCGTCGACGAGAAGGTGTGTGCCCACGGCTCAGCCTTGCTCGGGTCGAAGCGAGCCGTCGAGGATCCGATCGGCGACATCGCGCATTCGGGTGCGCTCGCTCATCGCGGTTTTCTGGATGAACGCGAACGCCTCGCTCTCGGGAATCGACAGCTCATCCATCAGTGTCCCCTTGGCGCGATCGACGATCTTGCGCGACTCGAGCTGGTCGCCGAGTGCGTCGACGTCACCCGCGAGCGACTTCAGCTCACGGAAACGTCCCATCGCGACTTCGATCGCGGGCACGAGGTCGCTCTTCTGGAACGGCTTCACGAGAAACGCCAACGCGCCCGCGTCGCGGGCTTCTTCGACGACCTCGCGCTGGCTGAACGCGGTCAGCATCAGTACGCCGCACAGTCGCTCGTTGTTGATGATTCGAGCAGCCGAGAGTCCATCGGCGCCCGGCATCTTGATATCGAGGATGGCCAGGTCGGGAGTCGTTTCACGAATGATCTCGACGACGGTGTCACCCCGGCCGGTCTCGCCGACGACCTCGTAGCCCTCTTCCTGCAGCGTCTCGCGCAGATCCATCCGGATGATGGCTTCGTCTTCGGCGATTACGACCCTCAGCGGCATACAGGAGTTATAGCGGGGCCGAAGCTATTGCGTTGACGTCAGCTCGTCGAGGAGTTCGTCCTGGCGACGCTCGAGCTGCGCTATTTCCTCGGCCAAATCGTTGTGATGACGACGCATGGCGTCGACGTGTTCTCGAGCTTCACGAGCATCGCGGGAGATGCCGGTGTTCTCGGCCACGAGGGCGCGCGTCTCGGCGTCCTCGGCGTCGGCGACCAGGTGATGGATTTGCTCGCCGGTGACCTCGTAGTCGGCGCGCAAGGTCTTCAATCGCTTCGAAGTCGCAGCCAATCGGCGACGGATCATCCGTTGTCCCATCGTCGCCAAGACTATTCGTCAACCCGGATGTTCAGCGGGTGAAGACACCGGCGAGCGCGGCACTCCAAGGGCGCACGAGCTGTCGGAGTTCGGCACATCGGTCGATCCCGAGCACGGCGTACGGGCCCATCGCCATGCGATCGGTGGCATCTTCGATCGCGGCACGCGAGTCGCGCCCGAGATCGGTGAACACACCGTGCTCGTCGATCCAGCCGCGTTGTCGCAACGACTCGACCGCTGCGCTCCAATCGGCATCGGTGCGTTGTCGAGACTCGCGCAACACCTTGGCGGGAACGTCACCAGATGCTCCGTGCGTCACCAGTGCCTCGCAGCCGTTGAGGCCGGCCTCGACCAGCGCGGCGATGTGGCCGTCGCCGCGGAACTCACGGAGCAGAGTCTGTGCATGCCAGAGCACGAGATGATCATCATCGGGCCACTCGAGCGCAGCGTGGCCAGCAAACAGCGGTCGGCCTTCAGGTCGCTCGCATGCGGCCTCGGCCGCGATACGTGCCAGCTCAGCGGCTCGTCCAAGCCGTTCCGGCTCGACTCCCGACAGCACGTTGGCGCGCAGCATCCGGTCCGCGGCACGCAAGCGGGCATCTACCAGTTGTTGCGGCGTGGTGCGCTCCCACACTCCATCCATACTCCTGCGAACGAAGTCGTGGTCGAAGTTGAAGAACGTCGCGATCACGACGCTCGCTCGAACAGCTCCCATCGCTGCGGCTCGCGACGCGAAGTAGCCCGCCATGCGATCGGTGATGCCGAGGCTGGCGTACTCCTCGCCAGCTTCTGGAACGAAGTAGATCGCCCCGTGATACGGCTCGAGCGTGCGCCAAGTTCTGCGACCGGTCAATGCATCCATGTGGCCACACTGCCAGAAGTCGCCGGTAACCTCGGCGATCGCACAGGCCCCGGTAGCCCAATTGGCAGAGGCAACGGTCTCAAACACCGTCAAGTGTCGGTTCGAGTCCGACCCGGGGCACACAGCTCGATACCGAACAGTCGCTCGCTTGCGCCGGATGCACGCAACGCTCGCGAACTTACCGACGGGTACTCGAAACTTACCCGCGGGTAAGGGTCCGACTGGCTCGCTGTGGGCCTAGATTCGGCCATCATGCTCGCATTCACGTTCCCCGGACAGGGATCACAGCGGCCCGGGATGGGACGCCCTTGGGTTACTCATGAGAGTTGGGAACTGGTCGACGAGGCAAGCGAGATCGTCGGCCGCGACGTGGCTGCACTGCTCTGCGACGCCGACGCCGACGAGTTGAAGGACACGCGCAACGCGCAGCTGACGACCTTCGTGTCGAGCTTGATGGTCCTTGACGCAGGCATCCGCGTCGGTCTCGACGCGAGCTTCTGTGCGGGGCACAGCCTCGGCGAATACACCGCGCTCGCCGCCGCCGGTGCGCTCAGTTTCGAAGAAGGCGTCCGGTTGGTTTCCGAACGTGCTGACGCAATGCATGCCGCGGGCCTCGAACAGCCCGGCACCATGGCCGCGGTGCTCGGTCTCGACGACGACCAGGTCGTGGTTGCATGCAACCTCGCAGACGACGACGTCTGGGTCGCCAACTACAACGCGCCTGGCCAAGTCGTGATCGCTGGTTCGCCCGCTGCCGTCGACGCTGCCTCAGGTCACGCGAAAGATCTCGGCGCGCGCCGCGTCATGGCCCTCCCGGTGTCAGGCGCCTTCCACACGCCGTACATGACCACCGCACGCGAGCGATTGCGCGAGGCCATCGCAGCTGCGCAACCGCGCGACACCGACGTTCCGGTCATCTCGAACGTCGATGCGAAGCCACACGACACCGGCGAAGAATGGTCGAGTCTGCTGTCGGCGCAACTCTCCAGCCCGGTGCGATGGCGTCAGAGCTTGCTCACGATGCAGGCGGAGGGCGTCACCGACTACGTCGAACTCGGGCCGGGCGGTGTGCTCACGGGCATGGCCAAGCGCACGACCGACGGCCGCACCATCTCGATCGCGACGCCCGAAGATCTCGACAAGCTGCTCGAATGGCTCGACGTCGGCACGACCACGTTGGCCAGCCAGCTCGAAGGCGAGCATCTCTTCGCTGTCGAGCGACTCGTCGTGAGCCCTGCAGCTGGTGTCTTCTGCCCGGTCGAAGGAGTCACCGAGGGCAGCGAGATTTCGGTCGGCTCGGTGATCGGGCACGTCGGCGACGTGGAAGTCATCTCGTCGTTCGCCGGGCAATTCCAGAGCTACATCGCGGTCGATACCGAGCGGGTCACGCTCCGTCAGCCGATCGCGTGGTTGCGGAGCAACTGACGTGCCGAGAACGCCAACGGCGGCACGGGGCGCCATCATCACCGGCTGGGGCACCGCACTGCCCGACAAGGTGGTGACCAACGTCGACCTCGAGTCGATGATGGACACCAACGACGCGTGGATCCGCGAGCGCACGGGCATCACCCAACGCCACGTCGGCGGCACCACGGCAGGACTCTCAGCCGAAGCAGGTCGGGCCGCGCTCGATCACTCCGGCGTCGACCCGGCAACCATCGACACCCTGATCCTCGCCACCACCACGCCCGACCGCACCGTTCCCGCGAGCGCGTCGACCGTTCAGGAAGCACTGGGCCTGTCGTGCGGAGCGTTCGACGTCAACGCCGCCTGCTCCGGCTGGGTCTACGCCCTCGTGACCGCTCACGGCTTGATCGCGATGGGCGCCGAGAAGATCCTGGTGATCGGTACCGACACGCTCGATCGCATCACCGACTACACCGACCGCAACACGGGCATCTTGTTCGGCAACGGCTCGGGGGCCGTGGTTCTCGAAGCCGCTGAGGGAGCGGGGCAGATGCTCGGCTGGGACCTCGATTCGGTCGGCGCCGCCGAGAGCGCACTCTTCGCCGAAGTCGGAGGCGTCCTCGAAATGGAGGGACGCGAGGTGTTTCGGCGCGCTGTTCGTCTCATGGCCGACTCGGCGACGAAGGCAATGGAGAGCGCCGGTGTGGTCGCCGACGACATCTCGCTCGTCGTCCCGCATCAGGCGAACATCCGAATCATCTCGGCGTCGCTCGATCGGCTCGGCATTCCGCTCGACCGTGCGTCGATCGTGCTCGACAGCACGGGCAACACGTCATCGGCATCCGTGCCACTCGCCTTGGCCGATGCGCTCGACAAGAACCGGATCGCCGACGGCGAACTCCTCTTGTTCGTCGGGTTCGGCGCGGGCATGTCGGCAGCAAGTGCCGTTGTCCGCTGGAGCCCTGACGCTCCCCTCTTCACCGCACGTTCAGCCCCGGAGGCATCATGAGTTCAGAGGATCCCCAGATCGGACGAGTCGTCTTGGTGACCGGTGGCTCGCGTGGCATCGGCCTCGCATGCGCGCGCCGGCTCGCAGAACAGGGCGACCGTGTCGCCGTCACCTACCACTCGTCTCCTCCGCCTGAAGGCGAGCTGTTCGCCGTTCGATGCGACGTGACCGACGCAACACAGGTCGATGAGGCGTTCACCGCGGTCGAGGAGCACTTCGGTGCACCCGTCGAAATCTTGGTGTCGAACGCCGGCGTCACCAAAGACGGCCTGCTCCTGCGGATGAGCGAAGACGACTTCGCCACGGTGATCGACGCCAATCTCACCGCTTCGTACCGCGTTACAAAGCGCGCTGCCAAGGGAATGCTCAAGGCACGACGTGGGCGGATCATCATGATGTCGTCGGTGGTGGGCATGCTCGGGTCCGCGGGCCAATCCAACTATTCGGCCTCCAAGGCCGGGCTGGTCGGGTTTGCTCGGTCACTCGCGCGCGAGCTCGGTTCGCGGTCGATCACGGTCAACGTGGTCGCTCCCGGCCCGGTTGCGACCGACATGACAGCGGCCTTGTCCGACGATCAACGCAGTGCCATCACCTCCGCCGTCCCACTCGGCCGGATGGCGGAACCCGACGAAATCGCGGGCGTGGTGAGTTTTCTCGCCGGTCCCGACGGGGCGTACATCACCGGTGCGGTCATCCCGGTCGATGGCGGCCTCGGAATGGGCCACTGAGCGCCCGTAGACTCAACCCTGAACACCAACCAATTGGAGAATTCCTGTGAATGAAGAACTGTTTGCCCGCTTCCGCAAGTGTGCCGTCGAGGTCCTCTCGGTGGAGGAGAGCGCCGTCGTTCCTGACGCCAAGTTCGGCGACGATCTCGATGCCGACAGCCTCGACCTCGTCGAGCTCGTGATGGCGCTCGAAGAAGAGTTCGACATCGAAGTCCCCGAAGAAGAGCTCGAGGGTGTCGAGACCGTGAAATCGGCCTACGACATCGTCGCTGCGAAGGTCTGATGCCCGGCGCGCCTGCTGGCCCGCGCCGGGTGGCGGTCACCGGGCTCGGCGTCGCTGCGCCTTGCGGCCTCGGCGCACAGAATTTCTGGACCGGTCTACTCGGCGAGGGCGCAACCAGCGGCCGATCGATCGAGATCGCCGACTGGGATCCAACGCCGTACTTCGAGAACCCGAAGCACGCCCGCCGCGCCGACCGCGTCGAACAGTTCTCGTTGGCGGCTGCCGGCGAAGCGTTCGATCAGGCCGGTGGCGTGGACGCGATCGGTGTCGACGCTGGTCGTTTCGGAACGATTTTTGCCACGGGCGTCGGCGGCTTGCACACGCTCGAAGAACAGATTCAGGTCCGTCTCGAAAAGGGCGAGCGGCGCGTGTCGCCGTTCCTCGTCCCGATGATGATGACCAACGCCGCCGGTGCGGCGATTTCGATGCGCTACGGGCTGAAGGGTCCGAACGAAACCATCACCACGGCATGCGCGGCGGGAAGCCATGCGATCAACTACGCGGCTCGCCTCATCAAGTGGGGCGTCGTCGATGCGGTGGCCACCGGCGGGTCTGAGTCGGCGGGCACGATCACCGGCCTCGCCGGTTTCGGCAACATGACTGCGCTGTCGAACCTCGGTATCAGTCAGCCGTTCTCCGCCGAGCGTGACGGCTTCGTCATGGGCGAAGGCGCCGCCGTACTGATCCTCGAAGAGTGGTCGGTGGCCGAAGCACGCGGCGCCACGATCCTCGGCGAGATTCTCGGCGGCGCGAGCAATGCCGACGCGCACCACATCACTGCGCCGTCACCGGGCGGTGTGGGTGCGATTGAGTGCATGCGGGCTGCGTTCGCTGAGTCGGGCATCGACGCTGCCGACATCAAGCAGGTCAACGCGCATGGCACATCGACGCCGCTCAACGACGCCGCCGAGGCCGACGCGATCACCGAGGTCTTCGGGCCGCACGCTGTGCCCGTGGTGTCGACGAAGGGTGTGACCGGGCATGCGCTCGGTGCTGCCGGCGCGTTGGAAGCTGCTGCACTGCTGTTGTCGATCGAGCACGAGCTGATCCCGCCAACGGCGAACACGACCGCGGCCGACGACGGCATGGACATCGACCTCGTCATCGGGGAGCCGAGGCCATGGACCCCCGGCCCGGCCATTTCGAACAACTTCGGGTTCGGTGGCCACAACGGTTCGGTCGTCATCGCCCCAGCTTCCTGAACGACGCAGCGAGCCAGCATTGGCAGATTTCCCTGCCTCGGCGAGCGAACGGAGCTGAAGGCTGGTGACACCCGACTACAGATCGATGTCAGCGCTCGATCCAGTCGATGGCCGTACCGTCGATGAGGTTCGTCGCCGCTGTTGGGTCCTCCAGTGGCATCAGCACAATCCACGTCTTCGATTCGTGGCGAGCGGTCATTGCCACCGTTGACTGTTCGATGCTCAGCCGCGGCTCGGCCCCATCGGTGACAGCAACGCTCTCCGCGCTCTTCAGGTCCACGACCCACCGTGTCTCCGGCGCCGACGAGTGCGGAAACGATCTCACGAAGACGTGGTGGTCGCCGAGCGCCCAGACCGCAGCGGTCGTGGCGCGTTCGGCAGCCCAGACCTCCACGATCGGCCCAGGAGAGATCGGTGCAGCGACCAGGCGGGTGTACCGGCCGTCGTCGTCAACCGCATCGGTTACCCATATGAGCCCTTTGTCGGTGTGCGCGTGGGTGTGGGACAACTCCAGACCTCGCAGCTCGTCAACCTGATCGACGCGTTGTGCGTCGATGTCGACGCGAAACCACTGCACGTCTTCCGGGGCGCTGACGTTCACGAGCGCGTATGCACCGGTCGGGTCAACATTGACCGACGGTGATCGAAACTCGCCAGGCCAGAGTCGCCCTAGCTCGACGGCACCGAACTCGTCAACGAGCTGCACGACGCCGTCCTCGGTCGTAACCGTCACGAGCTGCTCACCTGCCCAGTCGAAGGCAAAGTCGAGCTCGCGCGGCGGCCACGGGGACGGCGACGACGGGTCAGCGACATCGATCATCACGATCCGGTTCTCCTCGCCGCGTACGTCGACCGCGGCGATGAGCTCGCCGTCCGCACTGACCTGATCCGGCCCTACGAGCAGACCATCGTCGATTGTCGCCACGCTGCCCGACACTGTGTTCACGATGACGGTCGGACCGCGCTGATCCCTGACGAGCACGCCCTCCGAGAGTTCCGCCACGACCTGAATCGAAGCCGCAAACGGCGTCTCGAACGTCGTTCCAGCCTCTCGATCAACAACCAACAACATCGACCCCTCATCCGTCGTTGTCGCCGCGACAACGAAACGCCGTGCCGAGGATTGGTCAACCCGAACATCGTCGATGTGGGCGATGTGGGCGAGATCGCCCGTCGCCACGTCGTACCAGTACAGGTGCTCGAGTGCGACGATCAGCGAACGACCGTTGACGCTTGGCAATACCATTCGGATGGTGCACCCGCGATCGTCAGGATCGCAGGGAGCCGGAAGCTGGAACTCCTGCTCGCCGGATCCGTCGGCACGAACCGTGAACATGCGCGACGTTTCGCCGTCAGTCTGTCGAACCAACAGCACCTGCTCACCGGAGATCCCCGCGGAACCTGGCGGGGGGCCCTCGCTCACTTCAACTGGAGCAAGTGCGGTACCGGTCGGCGCCGCGCCGGTCTGAGGTCGGCGAAGTTCGCCGCCGTCGTCCGGTCGCGCACTTCCACACGCGGCGAGCACGAACGCGGCGAGGAGCACGCTCTGGAAACGACGACTCACGCTCGACATACCGTGCGTATCGGCACCACCAGGCCGACGCGTGAAGAAAATGCAAGTCACTCCCCCGCTCGCCGGTCGGGTCCGATCGTGATGACGGACGTGCAACCATTCCTTCCCCTCGACAGGTCAGGTCGGCGCGAGTGCTTCGAGCAGGTCCCACGGCGGTTCGGTCGCCTGTTTGTCGGCGCGATTCACCGAGAGCTGGACCTGTGTCGCCCCGGCATCGAGATGCTCGTTGATTCTCCGTTGGATCTCTTCGGCGTTGCCCCATGCGACGTGGGCATCGACGAGACGGTCGCTCGCTCGACCGACCCAGTCGGACTCGTCGAATCCGAACGTGCGCCACTGTCGATGGTAGGCGGGCAGCGGAAGATAGATGTGAAGTGCCCGCCGGCCAGCAGCTCGAGCCGCGTCGGCGTCGGTGGTGAGCACGCACGGCAGCACGACGCTCAGTTGCTTCGTTGGCCCGAGCGTCGCACGCGCTGCGTGGGTGTGCTCAGCAGGCTGCATGTAGGTATTCGCTCCGTCGGCCAGGTCGGCGGCGACCTGCATCATCTTCGGGCCGTGCGCTGCGAGGTAGATCGGGATTGGTGGCGGATTCGCGGGAGTGTGCAGGAGCCCGCCGGCGATTGCCGTACGAACCTCACTGAGATAGTTCCGGATTTTGTCGATCGGAGGTTCCCAGGTCAGACCTCGCAGTTCGGCTGCGGGCGGATGCGAGATGCCAAGCCCGAGAATGAAACGACCGTCGGACAACTCGGACAACGTGCGTGCTGCTTGCGCCGTCGCGATCGCGTCACGACCGTAGACGTGGGCGATTCCGGTGGCGACCCTTATCGAAGCGGTGTTCGACAGTAGGTGGCCAGCCGTGACGTAGATCTCGCGACCAAACATGTCGGGGATCCACACCGAGTCGTAGCCGAGCGCTTCAAGTCGCTGGACGTAGCTGATCAGAGCGGCTGGGCTCATCGTGTCGGCGGCGACGATCACCCCGCTCATCGTTCGACCCCGGTGAAGTTCGGCGCTCGACGTTCGGCCATCGCTCGTGTTCCTTCGATGAAGTCGTCGGTGCGGCGGAGCCGTTCTTGCTCGACGAGTTCGCGAGCGGTCGCCGCTTCGACGCGATCAGCCAGGTCGGCACGCAGCGTTGCACGGATACTCCGCACCGCGAGTGGCGCCGATGCGGCGATTTCAGCGGCGAGTCCGAGTGCGGTCGATTCGAGCTGATCGGTGGGCACGACTCGATCGGCCAAGCCGATCGCCGCCGCCTCGTCGCCATCGATGCGACGCCCGGTGTACAGCAATTCCGCTGCGCGTTGCTGCCCGACAACGGCCGGCAATGTGACGCTCAACCCGAAACCGTGATGGAAGCCGAGGCGCGCGAAGTTCGCACTGAACCGCGCGTTCGGAGTGGCGATGCGAAAGTCGGCCGACAGCGCCACCCCGAGGCCACCTCCGATCGCCGCGCCCTGCACCGCCGCCACGATCGGCTTGCTCGTACGGAAGAGCCGAACTGCGGCCGCGTACAGCTCCCCCGTCGTGTACGCCGCGGGCGACGCGAAGTCGGCACCGGCACAAAAGTGTTTGCCCGCCGCTGCGAGCACCACCGACCGACACGATGGGTCCGAGTCGAGGGCTTCGAGCGCGTCGGCGACCGCTTCGATCATGGCGAGTGAGAAGAAGTTGTTCGGGGGCTGGCACAGCCGCACGACGCCGACGTGATCGTCGACCAGCGACCTCGTGACGAATTGCCCGCTCACGACTGCAGGTTCCGGGCGAAGAGTTCGAGCAGCGCAGCCCAGTGGCGATCGTCGGCGCGTCGGTCGTAGGCCGGGCGATCGTCGAACGCGAACCCGTGATGCGTCCCCCAGTACCGCTCCACACGGCCAGCGACGCCGCTGTCTTGAAGCGCCGCTTCGAACCGATCGATCATGTCGAGCGGGACGTAGTCGTCGTGTTCGGCAGCGCCGATGTACATCTCCCCGGTGATCTCCCCGAGGCGAGTGTGGGGTGAGTCCGGCGCCTCGACGTGCAGTCGCACTCCGTAGAACGACGCAGCCGCCTGCACGACGTCGGGGAACTCGGCCGCCGCCCAGATCGCGAAGGGGCCGCTCATGCAGTAGCCGACACAACCGACTCGGGTGGCGTCTGCCGCTCCATCGGCACCCGCGTGCTGGAGGAGGGATCCGACGTCCCGGGCGACGGCCTTGTTGCCGAGGTTGCCCATCAGCTCGACCATCTGTTCGAACGACGCCTTGCTCGAGAAATCGAGTTCGAACGCGGGCGTGGTGCGGTAGTACAGGTTCGGCAGCATCACGTAGTACCCGTTGGAGGCGATCCGTCGCGCCATGTCGCGCAGCAGAGCACGCTTGCCGGGAGCATCCATCAAGAACACGACAACCGGTGCAGGAGCGTCGTTGTCTGGGTGGACGACGAATGTGCCCATCGCTCCCTCGCTGGTCTCGATCATGATCTCGGACTCGGCCATGTCGGCACGCTATGACCTCGCCTCGTTCGGGTCCGATCCGGAGATCGCAGCTCGTTACGTTGACGAGATGAGCGATCCAACCGAGCACGAGGTTCGACTCGAATTCCAATCGTGGCTCACCGGGCACTGGGACCCGGAACGTCCGCTCGTCGAATGGCGCGAGCTACTCGCTAGGTCAGGGTGGGCGGTGCCGTCGTGGCCCATTGCGTGCCACGGTCGAGGCCTCGCAAGTTGGGCCGACAAGGTGATCCAGGACGTCCTGCGCGAACACGGGGCCATCGGCCCTCCGCTCGGTGCCGGCATGAACCTCGCCGCTCCCACCCTGATCGCACACGGCAGTGCCGAGCTCAACGCTCGGATGCTGCTGCCCACGATCACCGGTGCGGTCACCTGGACGCAGCTGTTCAGCGAGCCGGGCGCCGGCTCCGACCTCGCCGGAC
Source organism: uncultured Ilumatobacter sp. (assembly GCA_938049325.1). GTDB lineage: Bacteria > Actinomycetota > Acidimicrobiia > Acidimicrobiales > Ilumatobacteraceae > Ilumatobacter_A. The sequence continues at coordinate 17,359 of CALICC010000379.1, forward strand.
TGCGTACGACCGCCGTCCGCGATGGCGACGACTGGATCGTCAACGGTCAGAAAGTCTGGAACACGAGCGCCCATCACGCAGACTTCGCGATCCTGATCGCGCGCACTGACTGGGACGTCCCGAAACACGCCGGCATGAGCTACTTCGTTCTCCCGATGCAGCAACCGGCTGTGGAGACCCGCCCGATCCTGCAGATGAATCGGCACTCGTCGTTCAACGAGGTCTTTCTCACGGACGCACGGATCCCGGCGGCCAACTTGGTCGGCGCACCAGGTGATGGATGGCGCGTCGCTCGCACCACCCTGATGCACGAGCGGACCTTCGCGACCTTGCGCCGGCCCTCGTTCCGACCCGACGCTGGACGCACACTCGCCGAGGCCGCGTCGGAGAGCGCCGAGCATTTCGCCACCTACGCCTGGTACCCGCAGCGGGCGGGGCGCGCCGACCTGGTGATCGAACGCGCCCGGCGCGCAGGGCGCGCCACTGATCCCGGCGTGCGCCAGGCAATCACCGAGCTCGTGTCGTTACAGCGAGCGAGCGAATGGACAGCAGCGAGAGCTCGCGCATCTCGCGCCCTCGGGCGTGAGCCGGGCCCCGAGGGATCGCTTGGCA
>CALICC010000380.1 GCA_938049325.1 uncultured Ilumatobacter sp.
TCAACATCGCAGGCCGATCGAGCAAGGGGAGAATCAACGAGGCTTACCGGCGAGATGACCCACAGCGCCTCATCGACACGATCCGCCAGAACTTCGGTATCGAGACCGACCACTTCATCCAGGTCGACTTCTGCGCGTTCAAGGAACTGGTCGACGCACTCGACGGCGTGGCGGTCCCGTTCGACACGCCGGTCCGCGACGGCGCAACGGGCCTGGCCGTTCCCGAGGCCGGATGCTTCACGTTCACCGGCGAGCACGCGCTCGCTTATGTCCGGTCTCGCAAGATCGAGTTCCAGAACGCCGAAGGCATCTGGGAACGCGACCCCACCTCCGATCTCGGCCGCATCTCGCGCCAGCAGGACTTCATCCGCCGGGTCGGTGACGAACTGCTCTCGAACGCGTTCTCCCCCGACGTCGTGCGATCGTTGTTCAACGTCAGCAGCCAGTACATCGTCACCGACACCGGACTCTCACTCGACAAGATCCTCGAGTTCTCCGGTGTACTGCAGAACTCCGACCCTGCGAACATCACGACGTATCAGATCGAAGCCCGCGGCACCACCATCCAGGGCAACGCCGTACTCGAACCTCGCATCGGGGGCGAGAACATGCAGGCCGTGCTCGCCCTCTTCCGAGGCGAAGCCACACTCGCCGACCGCCCCGAGCAAGTGCTCGACGCCAACAGCGCCACCGACACGGCAGCTCCCGAAACCACCGTCCCCGTGCTCGACCCTGACATCGCGACCACCACCAGCACACCCGCCGACGAGCCAGCGACGACCGACGAGCCCGTTCCGTTCGAGACGCTGCCCGAGGTCGAAGCCGAAAACAATGTGTTCGGCGTGATTCCTGATGCGGGCAGGTCCTGTACCTGACGGACGCGACGCACTCATGGCCTCGCACCGGATACCTCAGTCGTCGAGCACCCGACCGAGCGCGGCTGCCGCATCCGACGGACCGCTGACAGTCGTCACACGAGCCCCGGTCTGGCGAGCCAGTTGCTCGGCTTCCAGGCTGTCGCCCTCCGGCGCCACGATCACCAGGTCGTCCAACCCTGCCGCTGCGGCGACCAGGTCCCCCGCAACCGTCGCTCGACAGTCTGACAGCAGCACCGCCACCTTTCGGCCGGCCCGCGATCGACTGAGCTGATCACGCGCAGCCCACAGCGCGCCAGCCACATCGGTCGTGCCGTATCCCCGCAGAGCGAGCACAGCGTCGACGACCGCCTCGTTCGACTTCGTGTGATCCTGCGACTTCGCGGCGACCACGTCCTTGCCGAACGACAACACCGAATAGTCGGCGGGTGCTCGCCACGCCACCGCGGATGCAGCAACCGCGCTCGTCGCCAGCGGCTTCCCGCCCATCGAACCGCTTCGATCGACCATCAGACAGATCGCCGTGTCGGGAGTGCTCCACGCCCGAACACGCAGCTCCTCGGGGTCGACGGCGTGCCCTGACGCTCGGGCCGACAACACAGCGTCGAAGCTCGCGTCGAGATCGATGTCGCCTGCGTCGGGCCGGTAGCGCTGCGTCGCCAGACGGCCGACACCACGCGGTCGCGACGGGCCGCGACGGGCGACGTCGAGGAAGAGCCGCCCCGCCAGCCTGCGCGCCAGCTCACGCAATTTCGCGTCGGTGGCGCCCGTCAGATCGGCCAGCATCGCCAACATCTCGTCGGGGTCATCCGACAGTGCTTCTTCAACCGCCGATTCGTCGAGTTCGCCCACCTCTGGCGACACTTCCTCGAAGTTCGGCTGTTGTGCGAGTTCGCGCCGTGACGTCGTCCTCTTGCGCGACTCGGCCACCTCGTCGTCGGCGTCGTCGCCTTCCTTCGCTGGCGGCGACTTCAGTGGGAGATCGTTGCCCCAGTCGGGGCGGTCACTTTTCCCTCAGCACCGTCGCCATCGCTTGCGCTTCGGTTGAAGATCGACTCCCAGAGTTCGGTGACGATCTCCTCGGCCGTTCTGGTCGAGCCTTCGCGCACACGTACGCGGCCCGACAACGCGACAAGCGCTGCGTCGAGCCCGACCGATGGAGAATTCGCGGGCGCGCCACGAAGCTCGGCGAGGCTGTTCGCCACGACGGTCATGTCGATCGCACCACGCACCGACGAACCGACGCGAAGGTCCGGGTGCGTCCGAGTCGCTCGGACGAGTTCGACGATCGGGTCGATCCCAGCAACGGTCACGTCATCGAGACCACCCGTTTGCGACGTGACCGCACGCGAGACGATCGTGCGTTCGTCGGCTGTCGACTGGTAGCCGACGGCGATCCGGCACATGCGATCGGACACGGCGCCCGAGATCCGGGCGGTCCCGACTGCGTCGAACGGGTTCATCGCAGCGACGAGCCGGAACCCGTCGGCGGCAACCAAGCGGCCGAGTCGGGGCACGGTGATCTCGCGTTCGCTCATGACGGTGATGAGCACGTTGAGAGTTTCCTCGGGCACGCGGTTGAGCTCTTCGATGTAGAGCAGCGAGCCGTCGCGAAGTGCGGCAGCGAGCGGCCCCGGAACGAACACGTCGGGGTCGTAGCCCTCCGACAGCACACGGGCCGGATCGAAGTGTCCGACCACTCGGGCTGGGGTGAGTTCGGCGTTGCCTTCGACGAACTCGAATCCGATACCGAGTTCGCGCGCAAGGGCACGCAGCAGCGTCGACTTGCCAGTGCCAGGCGGGCCTTCGATCACGATGTGCCGGTCGGCAACGATCGCCGCGACACTCAGTTCGATCTCGCGCCGCCGCCCGACGACGTCAGCGGCAAGTTGTTCGACGAGTTGATGGAGATCTGGCGACGCGGAGGCGTCAGCCATGCACGATCACGCCTCGGATGTTCTCGCCCTCGCGCATCGCGCGGTAGCCCTCGTTGATCTCGTCGAGCGGATATGTCTTCGTGATCAACTCGTCGAGCTTGAGTTGGCCTTCGCGGTACATGCTCAACAGGCGCGGAATGTCGGCGCGCGGGTTGAGCGAACCGAAGATGGTGCCCTTGATCTCCTTGTTCCACATCGCGAGTTCGAACAGGTTGATCGACGACTCACCTTGTGTCATCGGCGCGATCGCGGTGACCACCACCGTGCCGCCCTTGCCGGTGAGAGACATCCCCATCTGCATCATCTCGCCGTACAGCACGCCGGGGGTCATGATGACCTTGTCGGCCATCTGGCCCATCGTCATCTCTTGCACTTCGGCGAACGCGTCTTCCATCGATGCGTATGTGTGCGTGGCCCCGAACTCC
>CALICC010000381.1 GCA_938049325.1 uncultured Ilumatobacter sp.
GCTGCTGCCGGGATCGTCGCGAGCACGAAGAACCAGGCGAGACGGCCCTCGACGGTGGTCGGTTTCTTGCGAGCGAAGACGAGCTTCGTTCCCTCACGGATGTACGTGGTGACCTCGTGGCGGAAGTAGCCGAGCACCGCAACGAACGTGCCGAGGTGCAGCGCGACGTCGAAGGTCTTCTTGACCGACTCGTCATCGAAGTCGTTCCACCCGAACAGCCAGGGCACCAGCAGGAGGTGGCCGCTCGACGAGATCGGCAAGAACTCCGACAGGCCCTGGACCAGCCCGAGGACGATCGCGTGGATGATTGGCACGTGGAATGTCTACCGTGTCGAGCGCTGGTGCGGGCGGCTTCACGATCTCTTGACGCAGCCTCTGGCGCGATTGACGACGTAGCGTCAACGGAATGCCGCTCCACCGTCGACGACACGTGATGCTGGTGACCGGCGCATCCGGGTTTCTCGGCCAACACCTCGTCCGCGGTGACGCCACGAAACATTGGGAGATCATCGCGCCGAGTTCGCGCTCGATGGACATCACCCACCGAGACAACACGATCGACACGATCCGCGACTGGAAACCCGACGTCGTGGTCCACCTGGCCTATCGCAAGGATCGACGCACGATCGTCGACGGCACGCGCAACGTCGCCGAGGGCGCAACCGCTGCGGGCGCACACCTGATCCACATGTCGTCCGACAACGTGTTCGGCGGTCGACCCGAGCCGTATCGCGAATCAGATCTTCCGCAGCCGATCATCGACTACGGGCGCAACAAGCTCGACGCCGAGGCCGCCGCCCGAGCGGGTGCGCCCGATGCAACCGTCGTGCGCACGTCACTGCTGTACGGCACCGATCGTCTGTCACCGATCCAACACCAGCTCGCGGCAACACTGCCGAGCGGGCACTCGCCGATGACGTTCTTCACCGACGAGGTGCGCTGCCCGGCCCACGCCGATGATGTTGCGCACGCGATCTCCCAGCTCGCGGAGTCGCGACCCCCGCCTCAGTTGGTACACGTGGCCGGACCCGAGGGCGTGTCGCGCTCAGACCTCGCGGCGGCGATGTGTCGCCACCTCGGACTCGCGCATTCGAATCTCGCGACGTCGACGATCACGGAGTCGGGGCTCGTCAGGCCGAGCGTGATCGTGCTCGACACATCGCTCGCAGCCGAGCACGGCATCACGTGCCGGCCGGTTGCGGCGACGCTGGGTTGACCAACCCGCCGGACGTTGTGACCGAGCGCTCGCTCAGCTTGCTGCGGCCGCGAATCCGAGCTTGAGGTCGGCAATGATGTCGTCGATCGACTCGAGCCCGACCGAGAGGCGCACCAGACCGGCAGTCACCGCGCTCGCCGCCTGCTCTTCTGCGGTGAGTTGGCTGTGTGTGGTCGAACCGGGGTGGATCACGAGGCTGCGCGCATCGCCGATGTTGGCGACGTGGCTGTGCAGGTCGAGGCCTTCGACGAACTTCTTGCCGGCCTCGTGGCCGCCTTTGATCTCGAACGCGAGCACCGAGCCGAAGCCCTTGCCGCCACCGAGCTCTTTCGCCCGCTCGTGCCACGGGCTCGACGGAAGACCGGAGTAGTTGACCGACTCGACCTGGTCGTGGGAATTCAGGAACTCGGCCACGGCGTGAGCGTTCGACCAGTGCCGTTCCATGCGCAGGCTCAGGGTTTCGAGCCCTTGCAGGAACATGAATGCGTTGAACGGCGAGATCGCCATGCCGACGTCGCGCAGCAACTGCACGCGTGCCTTGATGATGTACGAACCGTGACCCAGCGCGGGCCAGTAGGCGAGTCCGTGGTAGCTCGGATCCGGGTCGTTGAAGTTCGGGAAGCGTTCGGCGTTGCCGTAGTCGAATGTGCCACCGTCGATGATCGCGCCACCGATCGACGTGCCGTGTCCACCGATGAACTTGGTGAGGCTGTGGACGACCACGTCGGCACCGTGCTCGAGCGGACGAATCAGGTATGGCGTCGCGACCGTGTTGTCGACAATGAGCGGGACGCCGACCTCGTGAGCGATTCCGCTGACACCCTTGATGTCGAACACGTCGTTCTTCGGGTTCGGGATCACTTCGCCGTAGAAGCACTTCGTGCGCTCGTTCGATGCGGCGCGCCACTGCTCCAGGTTGTCAGGGTCGTCGACGAAGGTGACGTCGATGCCCATCTTGGGAAGGGTGTAGTGCAGCAGGTTGTAGCTACCGCCGTACAGCGACGGCGACGCCACGACATGGTCGCCGCTTTCCGCGACGTTCATGATCGCAAGCGTCGAGGCGGACTGGCCCGAGCTGACCGCAAGAGCGCCCGGCAGGCCGATCGCCGTCATGCAGCCGCCCTCGAGTGCGTTCAGGCGAGCTTCGAGTGCTCCCTGCGTCGGATTCATGATGCGGGTGTAGATGTTGCCCACTTCTGCAAGCGCAAAGAGATTGGCCGCGTGGTCGGAGTTTTGGAACTCGAACGACGTCGTCTGATAGATCGGCACGGCTCGCGCACCGGTCGTCGCGTCAGGCTCTCCGCCGACATGAATCTGCTTGGTCTCGAATCCCCATTGGTCACTCATGGGATCGCACACTACGCAGCGAAATCCCGACCGTACAACTCGGGATTTGCCGCCCGCTGCGAGCGACGCGACAATGCACCAGGAGAAAAGCAGCAGGGGGGCGCTCAAAAAGCGCCCCCCTGCCGTCGGTCGCTTCGGTCTCGATCACACGGGAGGGATGGTGACGGTGAGCCCGGAGCGGCGATTGTTTCTGACGTTGTTTGCGTCAGCCAGGAAGAGGACGCTCCTCGGGGTCGAAGAGTCGCGAAGAATCTTGAGAACTTC
>CALICC010000382.1 GCA_938049325.1 uncultured Ilumatobacter sp.
AACCCCGATGTCACCGTGCCGATCGTCGGCGCGAGCGCGCCCGGCCAACTGGCCGACGCCGTCCGCGCCGCGGCGACTCCACTCGACACCGATCTCGTCGCGCAACTCGACGTGATGACTCGGCACTATCGGGCGGTCGACGCGAGCCGGTAGTCCTCGATTGCGAAAGTTCGCGCTGATCGATCGAAAAAGTGCAAGGTCGTCGCCGGTCGGTCCTCTGGACTGACATGACGCAACGAAACCGCACCGCAACTCACACCTTGGCCACCGCTGCCATCCTCGCACTGGTCGCCTCGGCCTGCGGGTCGACGACGACGAGCAACGCCGGGGCACAGCCCGTTGCATCGACCGCAACCGTCGACGACTCGACCCCCGACGAGACACCGACCACCGAGATACCGGTGTCGACCGACGCCACCCCCGACACCACCCCGGCGACCGACGCACCTGTCCCCTCCACGGACGTCCCGCCGGAAACGACGCCTGGGTCGGGTGACGGCTCGGATGAAACCACGACGCCGGACCCGACGTGCGGCGACTTCGGAGCGATTCCGCCGGTACCCGACTCGATGCCGACCATGGTGCTCGACACTGACGGCGACGGCCCCGACGACGAGGTCACCGCATACGGCGCCGCCGATGGGTGGGTGCTGCGAGTTGTCGAGAACGACGTCATCTCCGAGGCGTCGATACCTGATGTGATGGGGTGGGCGTTCATCTCCAACACCTTCAAGTCGGCCGGTCGAGACGTTGTCGAAGTGACCGACAACGACCTCGGCACGACCTACATCTTCTCCACGGTCGACGGATGCGTTGAACTCCTCGAAGAGAGCGAGTCGATCGACGACGTCACCATTGAGCCGCTTCCCGACCCCGCACCTGCGCCGACCGGTCCGTCCGACTTCACGACCGGAGCGGGAGGCTGCGGCGACATCGGGCCCGACCCGGACGACCCGACAATCACGTCGGAGCTCTTCGTCGACCTCGCTGGCGACGGCACCGCCGATGACCACCTCGTTACATACTTCGACGGCACCTGGACGATGCGCAGCTTGGTTGCCGGCGTCGTGTCCGAGGTCGACATCACCGGCGTTGGTCCGGGCTCCGTTCGAGCACTCGGCCTGGCAGACGTCGGCGAGCTGACGGCGGGCCCCGAGATCATCGCAACGGTCGGTGCCGGTGCCTCGGTCACCCGGATCAGCGTCTTCGGTGTTGACGAATCGAACTGCTTGTTCCGTTTCGTCGATGGCGCCGACGACGACCTGGCGATGACGTCGGGCGCGACGATCGGCAACGGCAGCCGCTTCTCGTGCGGTCCGGGCTACATCGCCGGCAACTCCTGGACACTGCAAGACGACGACACCTACAGCATCTACGGCGCTGCGTACATCGAGTCGTCGGCAGGTCAGTTCACCTACATGCCGGCATCGGATGACTACAACGACGGACTGACCGCTGACGAGCTCCCGGTCGATCTGTTCGACTGCAACGGCCTCTCGCTCTGACCCGCATCACCCTCCCGGAGGGGAAGGGGCTTCGAGGAGACAGTCCCTTCTCTGGGCGATTGACGACTTCAGAGGTCGCAAGTCGCCCAGAGAAGGGGCTGCTGCGCGGGGTTCGTCGGAGAGATGACCGGTCAGAAGGTGTCGAAGCGGGTCGGGTCGATCCCGAATCGCTCACGGAGTTCGGTCAGTGGTGTGTGCAGCTCATCTTCCCAGCGCGTGAAGTGCAGGTTCTCGGCGGCGCGACCCATCGCCCATCCGGCACACATGGCGTCCATCGACATCGTGATGTACTCGGGCTTCACGAACGCAACGTGTGCCGTGGTCACGGCAAACCGGAACGCGTGATACGGAAATCGCAACTGCGCGTAGTGGAACCCTGCCTGCGCCAACTCCCCCGCCGGCTGCGAACTGAAGCCGGTCAGGACGTGCAAAAAGTCGTGGATCTGAAAACCACGCACGATCGTGAAGCTCAGGTCGTCAGGCAGCCGATCGAGCGTGCCCTTGGCGCTGAGGCCCGCGTTGAAGTCGCGATAGTTCGTTGCGAGGTTGGCCTCGAGGCCGTTGTCGACGATGAAGCTGCGGTAGCCATCCCCGAGCGTGCCCGGCGCGCACGCACGGAGGTCATCGAGTGAGATCGGGTCGGCGAGATACCGCTCAGCGAGGAACTCCTCGACGCCAGGCGTCGAGTTGAGTTCGCGCATATAGGCCTCGATCGCCTCGTCCGGGGCTTCGGCCCACCAGTCGTGGAAGAGGAAGTACACGCCGTAGTCGAACGGTCGGTCGACGGCTCGGAGGAACTTCAGCGCGAATTCACGATCGACGATCGGTTCGGAGATGGTGGCTGCAGACATGTCGGCTCCCTTGGACCGATCGTGTCGGTCGGTATTAAATGAACGTGCTCATTTAATACACCCGGTGACCACCGAGGTCAAGCCCGAAGTTCAACGTTTGTGTCGCTTCCATTTATTGAACAAGTTCAGTTTCGGGACTATCGTGCCAACATGGGCCGTCCGAGCGCTACCCCCGAACAGCGCAAGCAACAACGCAACAAGATCCGCGCCGCAGCCGCCGACATCTACCAGGAGGAGGGCCTCACCGGTCTCTCGGTGCGGGCCGTCGCCAAACGTGCGGGCGTCTCCACCGGCCTCTTGTACAGCTACTTCACCGATGTCTCCGATCTGTTGCGATCACTTTGGTTGCGCCCGGTCGCCGAGTTCGGACGCCGCGTCGTCGCGATCGAAGAAACGCAACCCGATCCGCGCAAACGGATCGAAGCGTTACTCACCGCCTACGTCGCGTGGGCCCATGAGCATCCCGACGTGTACCGAGGCGTCCTCCTGCTCGTGCGGCCACCCGGACCCGAGCAACTCGATGTCGAGCCGGTCGCATCACTCCCGCTCTGTCGAGCGCTCCGCGATGCCATCGCCGAAGGCCAACGACAGGGCTCCGTCGCGGGCGGCGACCCCGATCTCCTCGCACAGACGTTGTGGGCCGGCGCGCACGGAGCGATCGCACTTCCGGTCAACCTCGATCGCTTCGACGTTGCGCCATCAAGCCAACTCGGCCCGCTGATGATCGCCACGCTCATGGCCTCGCTCACACCACCGCACTCGGACTCCCCCGCACATCTCGGCGGACCGTGACCGCGATCCACTGATGTTCCGTCGTTCGCTGGCGACTCAGAGATCGAGTTGCTGTTCGGACAACGTCCAAAGTCGGGTAGCACGCTCCGGCGACACCGCACGAGCGAGCACGCCGCCACCGGCGAACGGAACCTCGTCCACCACCTCGGCCACCGTGAGGTCTTCGCAGTAGACCCCACCGCGACCTTCGAGGTCCGGATCGACAGCGGCCCACACCGACGTCGCAGCTCCCTGCGGAATCGTCTTCCAGCTGATGGGCTGATCGGCGGACTGTGCGGCAATCATCTGACCCATTCGCTCCCTGACAGCGCCGCTGATGTGGCGTCCGAGATCGGTGTGAATCGCACCCGGATGCACAGCGAACGCATCGATCCCCTCGGATCCGAAGCGCCGCTGCAGTTCGACGGCGTGAAGGATGTTCGCAGTCTTCGATTGGCCGTATGCCTCGAACGGGTCGTACTCACGCTGGCGGTAGTTCGGGTCGTCGAAGTCGACGTCACCCATGGTGTGGCCCGCACTCGACACGTTGATCACGCGCGCCCTCGGCGCGGCGCGCAGCAACGGCATGAGCAACTCGGTGAGCAGAAAGTGACCGAGATGATTGGTGCCGAACTGCATTTCATAGCCTTCGGGAGTTCGGGTTGCAGGTGAACACATCACGCCTGCGTTGTTGACCAACAGGTCGAGCGATGCCCCGACATCGACGAGCTCACCCGCGAACCGCCGAACGGATGCCACCGAACCAACATCGAGCTCACCAGCTCGCAAGCGGGCCGTGGGCACCTGCGCGGCGATCGAAGCCATCGCGGCGTCGGCCTTTGCGCGCGTTCGGGCCGTCACCCAGACCTCGGCCCCAGCTGACGCCAACGCCCGCGCCGTTTCGAGTCCGATCCCGCCGGCGCCTCCGGTGACGACCGCGCGTCGACCGGTGAGGTCGTGGCCGCCGAGAGCGTCGTGAGTGGTCAGTGCCCAGCGTGAGTTCGACGACATGACCAGCGACAGTATGCGGAGCGCGCTCATGGAGGCCGACCGGGCCGCTGCGGTCCAGCGAGAACCTGAACGAACCCCGTCGTTACAGTTCGCTCACCACGTCGAACGCGTCGACCCGACACAAAGGAACCGATTCACCATGGACCTCGGACTCAGCGGACGAAAGGCTCTGATCACCGGAGCGAGTCGAGGCATCGGGTTCGAAATCGCCAAGACGCTGATCGCCGAAGGCGCGCAGGTTGCCATCTGCGCGCGCAACGAAGAGCAACTCGAGGTGGCGTCTGAAGCGCTCGGCCCACAGGCGAGCGTTGCGTCGGTTGACGTGAGTGATCTCGAAGCGCTCACCGAATGGGCGACCAAGGCCGGCGACGGCATGGGCGGCATCGACATCGTCGTGTCGAACGCGTCGGCACTGGGCGGGACCCCTCGATCGGTCGACGGCTGGACGAAGAACTTCGAAGTCGACGTTCTGTCCGCCGTCGCGCTGGTCGATGCCGCAATGCCCTTTCTCGAAGCGAGCGACGCAGGCAGCATCGTGCAGATCGGCACGATCACGGCGATCGAGTATCACGGATACCCGGGCGGCGGGTTCTCATACGGGGCGATGAAGGCAGCGTTGGTCAACTGGATCAGCGCGCTGTCGTCGGAGCTCAGCCCTGTGGGCATCCGCGCGAACACGGTGTCACCGGGGCCGTGCTACATCGACGATGGGTCGTGGGGCAAGATTCGCCGGCGCATGCCCGAGTACTACGAGGAGAACGTGGCGCACCAGCCGAGCGGACGCTTCGGTGAACCCGACGAAATCGCACGCGCCGCGGTGTTCCTCGCAAGCCCCGCCGCGTCGTGGATCACCGGAGTGAACCTCGTCGTCGACGGCGGCTTCACCCGCCGCCACGCGTTCTGAGCCGACCCTCGACGCAAGAACCCACATCCAACCTCTTCTCTGTGTGTTTGAGAACCTCCGAGGTACTCAAACACACAGAGAACGGGCTGTGGAGGCTGGCGGGTCGCGTTGTCGGACCTGGGGTACGCGCGCCGTGCGTCGAGCGCGTACCGTGTGCCTCGATTCATGTTCCTCGCACTCAAAGAGATCGCCCGGGCAAAGACTCGATTCGGTTTGCTCGTCGCCGCGATCGGTCTGCTCGTGTTCCTGATCCTGTTTCAACAGTCGCTTCAGAACGGCTTGATCACCGGTTTCGTCGGAGCGATCCGGAATCAGAACGCTCCCGTCCTCGTCTACTCCGTCGACGGCCAACGGGTCATCCAGGGCAGCATCATCCCGCCTGACCTTGAAGCCGAGCTCCAAACGGTCGATGGCATCGGCGAGGTCGGACGGATCGGCCAGGGCACGTTCACCGGTCTTCCGAGCCGGTCGAGCGAAACCTTCGATACGACGATCATCGGCTACGAGCTCGGACCCGACGGGCAGGGGCTCGGCGCGCCCATCGAATTGGCCGGCGGCCGCTACCCAACTCAGGATCTCGAAGTCGTGGCAAGCACCGGAGGCGACTTCGAGTTCGCCGTTGGCGACACGATCGTGCTGCAACCAGGGGGCTTCACCGTTGATGTCGTCGGCATCGCCGACGACATCCAACTCAACGTCGCCCCCACGCTCTTCGCCTCATACGACACGTGGTCCAACGCCGTTCAGTCGGTGAACCCGGATGCGGGCGAGCCGCTCCCCAACGTCATCGCCGTTGCACCTGCCGACGGCGTGAGTGACGTCGAGGTGGTCGGGGCGATCAACGCGCGATCCCTCGACTTCGATGCGCTCACCCGGGCAGATGCCGCGAGCGAGACGCCGGGTGTGGCTCAAGTCCAGCAGTCGTTCCAGTTGATCTTCTTGCTGTACGGACTCGTCGTTCCGTGTGTGACCGGTCTCTTCTTCCTGATCGTGACGTTCCAGAAGGCGAACGCGCTCACGCTGCTCCGAGCGATCGGCGCGCCTGCAGGCCGATTGGTGTGGTCGCTGCTCATCCAGGTCGTGTTGATGATCGGCGGCGGGCTGATCCTCGGAACCGCGCTGTACTACCCGCTGTCTCAGTCGCGGTTGGGTGGGATCTCGCTCCGATTCGAGACCGGCGCTGTGATCTTCTGGTCGGTGCTCTTGCTCGTCCTCGGCGTGGCGAGCTCACTCGTGGCGGCACGACGCGTCTTGCGCATCGACCCGATCGAGGCAACCACCGGGGCGGGGGTGGGCGTGTGAAGCTCGCATTGAAAGAACTCCGCCGACGCCCGGGGCGGTTTGCCACGGCGACCGTGATCATCACGCTCATTGCGATTCTGCTGATGTTCCTCGGCAGCCTGCTCGACGGATTGATCAGGTCGTCGACCGGGGCGATCAGAGCGCAGGACGCAGACGCCATCGTCTACTCGAGCACCGCCCAAGCATCGTTCCCGCGCAGCCGCATCGACGTCGACGTTCGGGCCCAGGTCGAGGGGCTCCCAGGCGTCGAGGAGACCGGCGGCATCGGCTTGGTGCAACTCGGCGCACGAGTGCCCGGCAACGGTCCGCGCGACCTCGCCAACGTCGCGCTGTTCGGCTACCAGCTCGCACCGAACGGTGTCCCGGAACCTCCACCCGCTGGCCAGGCCTACGCGGACGACGTCCTCGAGGCCGACGGCGTCGAGGTCGGCATGACGATCCTGCTCGGCCCGGCGCGCACGCCGGTCGAAGTGATCGGCTTCGTCTCCGACACCAGCTTCAACGGTCAGGGCGGCCTGTGGACGTCGGAGGAAACATGGCGCGCGACGCTCATCGAGAACCGCCCTGATGCGCAGTTGGCCGACGGCGTCTGGCAGGCGCTCGTGGTGCGCGGCGATGACGACGTCGCCAGCCAGATCGACGCAGCCACGTCGGGGGCAACCGATAGCTACACCGTCACCGAGGCGGTCAACGCGATCCCCGGCGTCGAGGAACAGCAGGGCACCTTCAGCCAGATCATCGGCGTGACCATCGCGGTGGCGCTGGTCGTGATCGGACTGTTCTTCGCGCTCCTCACCGTCGAGCGGCTCAGCTTGTACGGCGTCCTCAAGGCGCTCGGCGCGAAGTCGATGACGATCTTCGGCGGGCTCATGGTCCAAGCCGTCGTCGTCACGCTCATTGCGTCAGCCGTTGCAGCTGTGCTGGTCGTGCTGCTCGACCTCCTGATCCCGCCAGGGTCGATCCCGATCTTCGTGTCCGCCGGATCGATCCTGTCGAGCACGGCACTCCTCCTGCTGGCCGCCGCCGTCGGCTGCTCGTTCTCCCTTCGCCGGGTCCTCAAGGTCGACCCGGCCTCAGCCATCGGAACTACGTCATGAATGCCCTCGAACTGTCCGACGTCCGCAAGATCTACACGATGGGTGACGGGTCCGACGTCGTCGCACTCGACCACGCGTCGCTGACCGTGGCCGACGACGAAATCGTCGCGCTCGTCGGGCCATCCGGCTCCGGCAAGACGACGCTGTGTTCGATCGCCGGCGGGATCCTGTCGCCCACGGAAGGCCGGATCGTCGTCGCTGGCGAAGACATCTCCGACTACGGCGACAAACAACTCACCGCCTTTCGCCAGCAGTCGATCGGCTTCGTCTTCCAGTCGGTCAACCTGGTCCCGTTCCTCAACGCCAAGGAGAATCTGACCGTTGTCGACGAACTCGGCAAGCGAACGGGCAAGGTCGCACAGCAACGTGCGGATCAGTTGCTGGAGGAGTTGGGCCTCGCCGACCGCAAGAAGAACCTGCCGTCGCAGCTCTCGGGCGGCCAGCGCCAGCGAGTCGCGATCGGCCGGGCGCTGATGAACGATCCGAAGCTCGTGCTGTTCGACGAGCCGACCTCGGCGCTCGACACGGAACTGGGCGAGCAGGTGATGGAGTTGATCCGTATGGAGATGAAGCGGCGCGGCACCTCGGCAATCGTCGTCACCCACGACGAGCGGATCACCCAGTTCTGTGATCGCAGCGTGCACATCATCGACGGCCACCTCGCCGCCTGAACGCGGTAGCCAAACACACGAATTAGCGTGAGGCGATGGAGCTCACGGCTGAACAACTTCGGGTCCTCGGTTGCCTGATCGAGAAGCAGGCCACCACACCCGAGCAGTATCCGCTGACGACGAACGCGCTCGTCAACGCATGCAACCAAAAGTCGAACCGTGAGCCGGTGGTCAGCTACAGCGAGCGGGAGGTCGTCGACGCGATGCTCCAGATTCGCCAGGAGGGTCTCGCACGTACGAACGGAAGCGGCCGCACCGACAAGCACCGCCACATTCTGAACGATGCACTCGGACTCGACATCGACCAGCTCGCCCTGCTCGGGGTGATGATGCTGCGTGGCCCGCAGTCGGCGGGCGAACTCAAGACGCGGACGGAGCGCTACCCCACCTCGCACGGCACCGGCTTCGAATCGCTGGGACAGATCGAGGCGGTGCTCGCCGAGCTCGCCGAAGGTGGCGACCCGTTTGTCGCGAATATCGGTCGGGCCCCGGGCCAGAGTCAGGATCGTTGGGCTCAGCTGTTGGGCGACGGCATGCCCGACGTCAACGACGTCGCGACGTCGAGTGCGCCCGCTCCTCGGGGCGGTGGGCCATCGCTCGCACAACGCGTCGAGGAACTCGAAGCTCGACTCGCGGCGATCGAGGACGCGCTCGGCATGTCGCCGTCCACACCGGAGTCCCCCGACAGGGACAACGCACATAGCGCCTCGCCAGAGCATCACGGAATGGCTGACGATCGCGACGATTCGTCGGCAGAACCGTCACAATTTCTCGCCCAATAGTGGCGCCGCCGGGTCGATACGGCGGCGCTCGCACCGAATGAATCACGGCACCCGACCGCCGTTTATGCACTTTGGACCGTAACGTTGGTCTCGTACACGTCACAACGGCTGTACGAATCGAAAGTGAAACCAATGCAAGGCACCGTAAAGTTTTTCAACAACGAGAAGGGCTTCGGCTTCATCTCACGTGACGACGGGGATGATGTGTTCGTGCATCACTCCGCGATCGCGGGAGACGGCTACAAGTCGCTCGACGAAGGCCAGAAGGTCGAATTCGACATCGGTCAAGGACGCAAGGGTGACGAAGCCCAGAACGTTCGGGCTCTCTGATCTAAGAGAACTACGAATGAAAGCCGCCGACCTCCGGGTCGGCGGCTTTCGTCGTTTTCGGGACAGTCCGGCAGCGCACGGTGCTAGGCAGAGCCCATGGAGCTGACCTTTCTGGGCACGTCGTCGGGGGCGCCGACGACCAATCGCAATGTCACCGGTCTCGCGCTTCGGGTCGATGGGCGCTGGGATCTGTTCGACTGCGGTGAGGCAACCCAGCACCAACTCATGCGCACTCCGCTGTCGCTGTCGAAGCTCCGGCGCATCTTCATCAGCCACCTCCACGGCGATCACTGTTTCGGGTTGTTCGGCCTACTCGGCTCGCGGTCGATGGACGGGGCCACCACTCCCCTCACCATCTTCGGACCGCACGGGCTCCGTGCGATGGTCGAGACCGTTCTCGATGCGTCGAGCACACATCTCGCCTTCGACATGGAGATCCAGGAAGTTGGCGAGGGTGGCGGCTCCGTCATCGACGACGAGGCAATGACGGTCGACGCCGTGCCGCTCACGCACCGGGTGACGAGTTTTGCCTGGTCGTTGAACGAGCGCGATCGACCGGGCCATCTCGACGTCGAGGCGGCAAGAGCAGCAGGCGTTCACGACGGACCGATGTTCGGCCGGTTGCAACGCGGCGAGAGCGTCGAGTTGGACGACGGACGCACGATCGACGCGCTCGATGTCACCGGACCGGTTCGCCCCGGGCGGCAGATCGTGATCGCTGGCGACAACAGCGCTCCGGCCGCGCTGTTCGAGCGAACCGGTGGCGCTGACGTTGCCGTGCACGAAGCGACCTACACCGAGCCGGTGCTCGCGACGATCGGCGACGATCATGGCCACAGCACCGCCGCTCGCGTGGCGAGCGCGGCGTCCGCACATGGCGTGCGCAACTTGATCCTCACGCACTTCAGCCCGCGCTATGCCGACTCCGGAAGCGGACTGACGATCGGTGACGTGCGTGATGAAGCCCGAGCCCACTTCGACGGCGGGCTTCATCTCGCTCGCGACTTGGACCGCGTCGAGATCTCCTCCGACGGCTCGATCGACTGAGCCGGCGGAGAGGTCCGTCGGACCGTTGTGACGTGAGCGAAACGGCGCCGTCGGTCACCCACGCAGTCCTGACCGCACGCGAGGTGGCAACCTGGTGAGCATGTTGGGCGACGCGAACGTTTTGGTCACGGGCGCCGCGGGCCAGCTCGGTTTTCCGGTCGCGCGAAGCCTCGCGTCGGCGAACAACGTGTGGGGAGCGTCTCGACTCGCAGCGCCTGCAGCGCGTGAACGTCTGAGTGCCGCCGGCGTCCAGCCCGCTCCGCTCGACGTCGCCGACCCCGATTGGACGGCACTGCCCACCACCTTCGACTACGTCCTGCACTTCGCGGCCGACCTGACCGGCACGGATCTCGACGCGGCGATCACCACCAACGCCGAGGGCACCGGCCTGCTGATGCAGCGCTTCGCGGGCGCCACGTTTCTGATCGTTTCGTCGACGGTCGTCTACGACCGACACTCGGACGAAGACCACCGCTATGCCGAGACCGACCCGCTCGGCGACAGCAAGCCGCTGTTCGGCCCGACGTATGCGATCAGCAAGATCGCACAGGAAGCAGCGGCGCGCACCGCGTGTCGAGCATTCGAATCACCAACGACGATCGCACGCATGCAGTTGTCGTATGGACCCAATGGCGGGCTCCCGGCGTATCAGCTCGACGCGATTCGCCGCGGCCAACCGGTCACCGTGGCCGAGGTCGACACGTTCCACAGCCCGTTCTGGGAAGACGACATCGTGGCCTCGGTCCCGAAGCTGCTCGACGTTGCGACCACACCGGCGACGATCGTGAACTGGGCCGGGCCGGAGGTTGTGTCGATGCGCACCTACTGC
>CALICC010000383.1 GCA_938049325.1 uncultured Ilumatobacter sp.
CCGTTCGGTCAGTCGCGTGCGGGTCGCTTCGGCGTCGCGTCGTGGCTTGTCGACGGTTGCCCACTCGACCATGCCGTCCCAGAATCGATCGACCAGCTCGGCGCCCGACACGGTGCCCCCGGTGTTCGTTCGCACCGTCACACTCTGCAGCTCACCGAGATACAGGTTGAGCGAGCGCACATGGATCTCTTCGTCGGTGCGGATCCGGCCGACGATCTCGGCAGCCAACCGCGCATCCTCGGCACGATCTCCCCACAGATCTGAGGTGAGGAGGATTTCCTGCGTCTCGGCGAATCCGATCTCTGCGCGAAACTCGATGAGCAACACGTTCGCGATGAACGAGAACAGATCTTCGATCTCCTGGGCGACCTCGGGCAGGTATCGGCCGCCGTCTTCGCGCGCCAGACCAGGCTGCGGCTCCACGTCGGTGAACGCATCGGGGCCATACGCAAGGTCCCGGGCCGCAAACCACATTTCGTCGTGACCGCCGATGCCCTCGGAAGGCACGCCACCCTCGTCGATGCCGTGCGCCTCGAACAGACCGCCCGTGAGGTGGCCGATCGCCATCGTCGAAGTGTCCTCGACGATGTGCTCGGTCAGGTCCGGCACCGGAAAGAGCCCGATGAACGCGCCCTTCGCTTCGATCTTGCCGACCACCGTGAGCATGTTCCAGAACTCGTCGGTGATGCCGTTGCGCTGCAGCACGAGTCGTTGCGCCACGTTGGGCAGCCGGACGCCGCCGAGCAATTCCGACGACGCTGGGAACGACTGTCCGCCGCGTGCGCGGAGCGCGCGCTCCCACGCATCCATGGCCGGCACGCGACCAAGCGCTCGGGGCGGCATGTAGTTGCCGTCGGCGAGGAACCCGCCGTGCAACGTGCGTCCCGCCACCACATGCGGTTGCGCGTATTCGTGCGTCGCGAGCAGTTCGTCGCGGCTGTAGGTGAGCCGGTCTGCGTCGATCGTGGATGCCATGTCGTTCGCCCCTGATCTGCTTGGTCAGACGTTCTTCGGGAGTTCGGAGAACGGCTTCACCTTGTCGTCGTTCGGCTCCTTGGGCAAGCCAAGCGCACGTTCTCCGATGATGTTGCGCTGAATCTGATCGGTGCCGCCGTAAATCGGCGGCGCCTGCGCGTACAACGCCGAACCGGTGACCATCCCCAGCATCGGGTTACCGGTCGCCGCGTTGAGCGACTCGCGCTGCTCCTCGGTGTAGGCATGGAGCGTGCCCGAGGCACCGAGGATCCGCAGCCCGAGATCGCGCGTCAGACGCACGGTGTCACTCATCATCAACTTCGAGATGTTCGCCATGCCTGGGATGTCGTGGCCGGCCCTGCGGAGCGCTTTCAACCGCTGCGCGTTGAAACCTCCGAGCGCATTGAGCGTGTGGAGCCGCATGAGGTCCTGGCGGATCGACGGGTCGTCGAGCTTGCCCTCGGACCTGGCGAAGTCGACGAGCATGTTGTTGTTCGGACGATTCGCC
This sequence comes from uncultured Ilumatobacter sp., assembly GCA_938049325.1. GTDB lineage: Bacteria > Actinomycetota > Acidimicrobiia > Acidimicrobiales > Ilumatobacteraceae > Ilumatobacter_A. The sequence continues at coordinate 1,484 of CALICC010000383.1, forward strand.
GCGTTGACCCGCTTCGGCGCCTTCTTCTTCGGACTCGAGTCGACCAAATCACCGCAGCGTCGGCCGAGCTGGTTCGAGATCGTGCCAGGGTTCGCGCCGGCCGCGCCGCCCGACCCACCCGAGCCGAGGCCTGCACGCTCTGCTTGCAAGGTGGTGTTGGTGACGGCCCAACCGTTGTTCGTGCCGCCGATGACGGCGTCGGCGCGCACTCGGGCGTCGGTGAGGAACACCTCGTTGAACATGGCGTGACCGGTCATCTCGTGGAGTGGCCTGATCTCGACGCCGGGCTGGTGCATGTCGATCGCCATCCAGCTGATGCCCTGATGCTTCGGTACGTCGACGTTGGTGCGCGCGATGAGCATGCCCATGTCGGCGGTCTGGCCGAGCGACGTCCACACTTTTTGGCCGTTGACGATCCACTCTTCGCCGTCGAGTTCGGCCTTCGCGCTCAGACCGGCGAGGTCTGAACCGGCGCCCGGTTCGGAGAACAGCTGACACCACGCCTTCTGGCCGGTGACGATGTCGCGCACGTACTCGTTGATCTGTTCGGGGGTGCCGTGCGTCGCGATCGACGGCGCGGCGAGGAGCAGGCCGAGCCCGCTGGGTGGGCCGAGCGCACCGAACGAGGCGATCTCGCGCATCACAGCCACCGAGTCGGCTCGCGACAGGCCCCGTCCGAACGCGTCGCTGGGGAGTAGCGGTGACGACCACCCGGCGAGTCCAAGTCGTTCCCACCATTCGGCGACGGTGAGATCCGGATCCCAGTTGTCGTGCAGCCATTCGCGAACCGCGGCGATCGGGTCTGCGGGTGTTTCGTTGAACGGCACTGCGGGTGCCTCTTCGGTCATCGCCATCGGCGGCCTCCTCGACTACTTGTGCTGTGCAAATGTATTCCACGCGACGGCGGTACGCCGATTCGCGGCGCAGGCACGGCGAGTGGTTGTGGTCACACGTCCGACCGGGCCGTTCGGCGCGTCGATTCCTAATATCCGAAGATGACGTCGTCACCGGCCGTCGACACGCATCCGTGGAACACCGGATTCACGTGGACACCTCACCACACGCCGCTCCGTCGGCTCACGACTGGCCAGGCCGAGCAGTTCGACCGTGACGGCTTCGTCGTACTCGAGGGCGTGTTCACCGACGCCGAGATCGACCCGGTGGTCGAAGTGATCGACCAGCTCGAAGCCAAGACCGACGCGTTCCTCGCGCAAGCGGAGAACGGACGGGTGATGATCGCGGAGCAAGGCGCGATCACCTTCACGTTGTTTCCCGTTCGAACCGAGCCGGTGGCACGGGCCTTCGCGACGCACGCGGTGTTCGCCGACTTGTGCCACGACCTCATCGGCCCCGACGCTCGGCTGTACCACGACCAGGCCGTGTACAAGAAGCCTGAGAAGCCGCGTCGATTCCCGTGGCATCAAGACAACGGCTACACCTTCGTCGAGCCGCAGCAATACCTCACCTGCTGGGTCGCGTTGAACGACGCGACCGTCGACAACGGGTGTCCGCACGTTGCGAAGGGTCTCCATCGCGAGGGCACGCTCGTGCACCACTACAACGACCCGCTCGGCTGGGAGATCTTCGAGAGCTACCCCGACACCGTGGCCGCCCCGGTCCGCAAAGGCGGGATCGTCGTGTTCTCGTCGCTGTCGCCCCATCTCACCGGTCCGAACACGACCGACGCCGTGCGCAAGTCATACATCCTCCAGTACGCACCGGTCGGTGCCGAGGTGCTGCTCGGTGACGCGTCAGCCGGCGACCCGACCGGGCGCATGCCCGCCGACGATGGCGAGCGTCAGTTTCCGATCCTCATCAACGACCAACACGTCGCCCCACCCTCGTAGCCACTCGGTAGCGATGGGTCAGGACCCCGCGCGACTGGGTAGCAACGGTGCCGGAACCAAAAGGACCCAGCCCGGTCAGGTCACGGCGACCCGGTCGCGCAGGACCGGCATCCAGTCGTGGTTCGGCGCGATCACGCCGGTCGTTCCCGCTGCCGCGTAATGCAACACCATGGCGGCACGGTCGTCGGAGCTGTTGTTGTCGGTCGATCGATGCCGGAGGTGAGAGTGAAAGATCAGCAGGTCGCCCGGGTCGAGGAGCACGGGCACCTCGTTCGTCGTATCGGCACCTTGGATCTCGACGTAGAACATGTTGGCGTGCTCGCGCTCGTCCTTGGTCACGGTTTCGTGAATCGGTTCGAGATGCGAACCGGGCACCACCCACAACGGGCCGTTGTCGAGATGAGCTTCGGTCACGGCGAGCCACGCACCGACCTGTACCGGCGGCGTCATCCGGAAGTAGAACGAGTCCTGGTGCCACGGCTGGCCAAGTGCGCCCGGATGCTTGAAGATGAACTGCGACAAGAAGCAGTCGACGTCATGACCTTCAGTTCGGAGCAAGTCGGCCACTCGCGACACCACTGCCTCGTCGACGGCGATCGAGTTGAACAGGGGCTCGTCGCGATGCAGCTTGAACACCTTCGAGAGTCGGCCCGACGGGGTGGGAGCGTCGGCAAGCGCCCCTTCGAATACCGGCATCGCGGCGCCGATGTCGCGTCCCGCGTGGTGATCGTCAGCGATCTCCACGATGCGATCCGTCAACGCAAGAAGCCGATCGGGCGCGATGAACCGCTTCACGATGAAGAACCCGTCGCGTTCCCATCGAGCACGCTCGTCAGGTCGCAGCGCCGTGGTCTCCATCTCGGCGACAGTAGTTGCGCGTGCGGACCCCGAGCCGAGGCGTGAGGGCCGCCCCTGACAAGATGATTCAGTGGTCGCGACAGCGCAGCGGTTGATCATCGATACCGATGTCGGCACCGACGTCGACGACTTGTGGACGCTCGCAATGCTGCCCGCCAGTGACGAACTGGCGGTCGAGGCCGTCACGCTCGTCTACGGCGACGTCGACCTCCGTGCTCGAATCGCGACCGTGGCGTGCGCGGCAATGCATGTCGACTGCACCGTGCACGCCGGTCGCTCCGAGACATTGAGTGGGCGCGAGGTCATGTGGGCGGGCCACGAAGGTGAAGGGGTCGCCGGGCTCGACGATGCCACCTACTCCTCCATCGATGCCGTCGATGTCTTGATCGAGCGGGCCAACCTCGACCCAGGGACCCTGCACGTGCTCGCGATTGGGCCACTCACCAACGTCGCCGCAGCGTTGGAGCGCGAGCCGGCGTTCGCGCAGAACGTGGGTCATCTCACCGTGATGGGTGGCGAGATGTCGAGTGGCTTCGCAGAGCACAACTTCTCGTCGGACCCGACGGCGACGCGACGCGTCATCGAGTCGGGGATTTCGATGACGATCCTCCCGCTCGACCAGACCTTGCGTGTCCGTCTGACCGAGTTCGATGTGGTTGCGATCGCCGCCGTGCATCCGCTCGGCGAGATGCTCGAAGATCAGGCTCGCCGTTTCTGGGTCTGGCTGAACACCATCGTTCCCGGTGTGTTCGGTGAGTCGAGCGCCGCACACGATCCGGCGGCTCTGCTGACCATCGTGCGACCCGACTTGTTCACGTTCACGCCGATGACCATCTCCGTCTCGGACGACGGGTGTACCTCCGGCGTTGCCGACGAGACGTCGCCGATCCGTGTCGTCACCGACCTCGATGCCGATGCGGTGCACGCTGAACTCATCGCTCGGCTCACGAACGGCGCGACGTGACGCTCAATCGTCAAGCGCGTCCATTGCGAGCGATTGTTGGTGGGCAGCTGCCTCGCGGAACTTCGCGGCTGCTCCGGTGTCGCCCATCAGCTCGGCGGTCTCGGCCAGCGCGTCGAGCCGTGCCACCAACTCGAGCCGTTCCCCCAGGTCCTTCTCGTCCACCCCGAAGTTCTATCCGTCCGCTCCACCCCTTCGTCCGTTTCACGCCTGGCGTAAAACCACGACCTGTCCGTTTCACGCCTGGCGTAAAGCCACGATCATGCGCGTAGTGCGGCGGCTGGGGGCGGGGGACGCCGAGGCCGTTGAACGGTTGCTGGTTCGCGCTCGAGCGGAGTACGCCGAATACTCGCCGAAGTTCTGGCGGCCGCACCCCGATGCAGCCGAGCGGCACACGCCATTTCTCGCCTGGCTCCTCGGGCAGGACACGACCCGAGGCTTCGGCCTCGACGACGAGTCGGCCGCACTCATCGCGACCGAGACTGGCATCGGCTGGATGGTCGACGACTTCACGGTTGCCGATCCGAGACGCTGGAGAACGGACGGCTCGCAGTTGCTCACACATCTTCGCGAGCAGGTCGACGGACCGATCGAAGTCGTCACCGCAGAAGCCGACGAGGCGAAGGTCGCGATGCTCCACCACGCTGGCTTCTCGCGACAGCGCGAGTGGTGGATCGGGCCACTCGCCGAGCCGACAACCAACCCAGACACGGACCCAGACGCGGACCCGGACATGGACCCGGCTGAGGACGACACCGTCTCCACCAACGGAGCCAACGCCGCGTTGCTCGACGCTCCACCCGTCTATGACCCGGGAGGCCGGGTCGCCATGGTGCACGACTGGGACGGCGAACTCGCGTCGATCGAGTCGATGCAACAGGTCGTGCGAGGTCGCGCGGCGCTGCTCATCGTGCCCGTCGACACGACGACGCCGGAGCGCCGGAGCGTGCTCGAACGACTCGAATTCCATGTGGCTTCGGGCTGGTATCGGTCGCCTGACTGACTCCTCGGGCTGAGTGCGGCGCGGACTGTTCGTGTAGAACCTGACGATGAACGATCTCCACGGCAAGACCGCCGTCATCACCGGCGCTGCAAGCGGCATCGGTCTCGCACTCGCCCATCGATTCGGCACAGCTGGCATGAGCCTCGTCCTCGCCGACGTCGAAGCCGGACCGCTCGCCACCGCGGCCTCCGAGCTCGAAGCGGCCGGCTTCACCGTTGCGACGTTCGAGATCGATGTGCGGGAGATGGACCAGATCGTGGCGCTCGAAGCGTTCGCGAAGGAGCGTTTCGGCAACATCCACCTGCTGTGCAACAACGCCGGCGTGGGCAGCGGGGGTCCGGTCACCGGACTCGACGACATCGAGCACTGGAAGTGGACGATTGACGTCAACCTGTGGGGCGTCATCTACGGCTGCAAGGCGTTCTTGCCGGGGATGATCGAGCACGGTGAGCCCGCACACATCGTCAACACGGCATCGATGGCCGGGCTGGCCTCCGCGCCGATGATGGGCCCGTACAACGTGTCGAAGTACGGCGTGGTCGCCCTGTCGGAAACCTTGTCGAAGGAGATGCAGCTCTCCGGGTCCGCTGTCGGCGTGTCGGTGTTGTGCCCCGCCTTCGTCCAGACCTCGATCGCATCGAGCCGCCGCAACCTGCCCGCCGAACTTCAACAAGAAGCCGACACCAGTGCCGAGCCGAGCCCGATGGAGAAGATGGTCCAGCAACTGATCGACAACGGTCTGCCGACAACGGTTGTCGCCGACGCCGTTCACGACGCAGTGGTCGACAACGCGTTCTGGATTCTGACCCACGACGAAACCAAGCCCGCCGTGACCGAGCGCGCCCGTCAGATCGTCGAGGGCGAGAACCCGCCGACCACCGGGTTCGGCTGATCGGCCACCCAACTCGCCGCACCGCACGAAGGCGAACGAAACTGATTCTGTCGAAGGGAGCCTGTCATGACCATCACCGACGCGAGTGCTGAGCCCATCACCGCACGCGACATCGAGGTGATCCCGCAATCACCGACGATCGGCGCCGTGCTGCGCGGCCTCGATCTGGCACGTCCGCTCACACCCGAAGCGGTCGGCGTCGTGCGTCAAGCGTTGCTCGACTGGAAGGTCGTGTTCATGCGCGACCAGGACATCACGACCGAACAACACCTCGACTTCGCTCGCCTCTTCGGTGAGCTCGAAGTCCATCCGTTCTCGCCGCACAAGCCCGACTTCCCCGAGGTCCTCGCCATCTCCCACGACGAGGCCAATCCCGGCACCGAGAACATCTGGCACTCCGACGTGACCTGGCGGCTCGAACCATCACTCGGCTCGGTGCTACGCATCCTCGACTGTCCCGAGGTCGGCGGCGACACACTCTTCGCCGACATGGGCGCCGCGTACGACGGACTTCCACAGCGCATCAAAGACAAGGTCGAAGGTCGGGTCGCTCGCCACGACTTCACGGGATTCCGTCACCGCATGAAGAAGCGCGGCGTGTCCGACGAGAAGCTTGCGGAGTTCGACGCCCAGTACCCCAACCCGGAACATCCCGTCATCCGCACACACCCCGAGACCGGACGCAAGTCGATCTACGTCAACCGCGGATTCACCCAAGAGATCGTCGGTATGGATCCGGACGAATCGAGTGAGCTGCTCGACATCTTGTACGCGCAGGCGGCGTATCCGGAGTATCAGGTGCGGTTCCAGTGGGAGCCGAATTCGATCGCGTTCTGGGACAACCGCTCGTGCCAGCACTACGCCGTCTCGGACTACTTCCCGAACGTCCGACGAGTCGAACGCGTCACGATCATCGGCGATGCGCCGTACTACGACCCGAGCCAGGCGCCGGCCGACCCAGCCTCGCCGTTCCGCGGTGTGCTGCGGATATGGACCAACAGCTGAGCGATCCGTTACGGGGCGCTACACGCGGTGCTCGGCGCGGTACGCGGCGGGCGATGATCCGACGACACGACGGAAGTGGCGACTGAACGCGCTCTGGTCGTAGTAGCCACACGCATTCGCGACGTCGCTGATCGATTCGTCGGTCGTGAGCAACAGTCGCAGTCCGGCCTCGACCCGGAAGCGCATGATCAGCTGTTTGGGAGTCAGCCCGAGCACTCGCCGCGCGCTGCGTTCGAGCTGTGCCACCGACATGTCGGCGGCTCGCGCAAGGTCGCCGACTTCGAGTCGTTCGGCGAACCGCGCCCGTGCGACCTCGACCGCTGCAGCAAGGCGCGCGTGCGGCCCATCCGCGTCGATCGACGTGCGGAGGTCGACCGAGACGCTGACCACGCCCGCCGGCGAACCGTCGTCGTCGATCCATCGAGACTTGGACGTCAAGAACCAGCCGTAGGAACGGTCAGGTCGAGTGATCACCTCGAGCTCGTTCGACAACATGAGACCCGACTCGAGTATCTCGTGATCCTGCGCGTCGTAGCGCTCGGCGAGGTGAGCCGGAAACAGCTCGGCGGCCGTGCGGCCCACCACGTCACCAGCGCCGTCACGCCCGGCTCGCTCCGCGAACGCCTGGTTCGCGGACAGGTACCTACCGTCGACCGACTTCACGCAGAACATGACGTGCGGCGTCGTGGCCAACACGTCGGTCACCGCTTCGAGCGAGCGCTCCAGCATCGCCCCATCTGACCACGAAACCCGACCGCCGATCGACCACGGCTGCTCTCGACACTCGACCACGGGTTCTCGCGAGCCCATTTGGTCGATTTCACCAGGACGCGGTGTCGATTTCGTACACGACACGAAGCGACCTCAACCGCTTCGATGGAACGATGACGACCTGCGTCACCACGCCCGACGCTCACGCCGATGCCGAGCTGGCAGAGGCGGCCATCGAACGCGCCCGCGAGCTGCTCACCATGAGCCAACACGACGAGTCACGCGGAGAGGTTCGCCGACGCACCCGGCTCGGCACCTTGCTTGCAGACGATTCCGGCAGGCGGCTCATCTTCGCCCTGACTGATGAGGTACTGCGCATCGACGAGGTCGGTCTCGCGGCGCGTCGGTTTGCGGATGTCGTCCATCGTCACCCCACCGGCGCACTCGGCCGCATCGACTCGTTGCTGCTCCGCGTCGGCGCATTCATCGCGCCTCGTCTGCCGCGCCTCGTGATGCCACTCGTCGTTCGGCGCATCCGCTCAGAAACGCACGGCATCGTGATCCCGGCCGACGATCCGAAGTTCGCACGTCACATCGAACGGCGCACGAACGACGACGTGCGGATCAACGTGAACCCGCTGGGCGAGGCGATTCTCTCCGATGCCGAAGCCGACGAACGCATGGCAACGGTCTGCGAGCGCATCGACCGTTCGGACGTGGACTACGTCTCG
>CALICC010000384.1 GCA_938049325.1 uncultured Ilumatobacter sp.
CCAGATCGCCTACGAGCGGCTGCTCACCGCAATCCACAACGAGAACACGCTCGAGAACTACAACACGATGGGCCGTCGCCTCGGTCGCTTGCTGTACGAAGGCCGCTGGTTCGACCCGCAGTGCCTGATGTTGCGCGAGCCACTGCTGCGCTGGGTCGGCGCTGCCACCAGCGGCGAGGTCACGGTGCGCCTGCGCCGCGGCGACGACTATTCGATCCTGAACACCACGGGCAAGAACTTCACCTACGAGCCCGATCGCCTGTCGATGGAGCGCGTCGAAGATCAGCCGTTCGGGCCGCTCGATCGCATCGGCCAGTTGACGATGCGCAACCTCGACATCACCGACACTCGAAACAAGCTCGACGTGTACAAGGGCATCGGCACGCTGTCACAGGGCGACATCACAGCTGCGCTCGACAAAGCCGACTGACTTCGCTCACGAGGTGCCACGTGCGCTGCGACCGGATCGCGCCATCGGACGCCAATTTCGGGGCGCCGTTCGGAGCCTCGCCACGCCAGAACTCCAGTGCGACGCGACCGGACATCAACCGGTCAGAGCGGGTTCCTTCCATCGTTGGTTCGGGGGAGTCTCGGGATTGACGAAGGTGACCCAGCGTCCGTCGAGGCGTTCGCCGATGGGGTGTTCGTAGGTCCCGTCGATCGATGACGGCGGTCCGTTCGGCGGTGCGGGCGACACGCCGGATCTTCGGATCTCGATGCCATGGCTGTTGCGGAAGCGAAGGGTTTCGGGTTCATCGGCATTACCGCTGATGCCGAGCCGATGTTTGTGATGCATCCGGTGGTGGCGGACGCAGATCGTGATCAGGTTGCACGAGTCGGTGCGCCCGTCGTCGGCCCAGTGGATGATGTGGTGAAGGTCGAGTCCGCGGGTTGCGATACATCCCGGGACCTGACACCGGTGCGCGTCGCGGAACGGCACGTGACGGCGAAGCCGATCCGGGATGGTCCGCTGAGACCGCCCAACCGAGATCGGGGTCGCTGCGTCGACGAAGACCGGGTCGATGCGCCCCTCACAAGTCGGCAGTCGAGCAATCGAGTCCGTCGGCATCGTCGACGAGGGTGAGTTCATCCGCCTCGTGATTGAGCTCGCGGAACAGCGCGTCGCGAGCTTCGTTGATCGACGCTTCGATCTGTTTGCCGAGGTCGATATCCACGTCGGCGTGGAGCCCGTCAGCGGCCGTCGGCGCCGAAACCGTACGTCACCCGGTTCTCGGGCTCAGGTGAGCGGACCGGGTTGTCTGCCGAATTCGCCGCGGATTCCGGTGCCGACCCCATCGAGTGCTCATCGCTGGAGTGGGTCTCGGTGTCGAGGGGATCCTCGGGTTCGGGCGCTCCTGGTGCCCAATCCCAGTTGGTGTCTCGACACACCCGTTGGACCTGTGACACCGTGATGCGCGGCGCCAACGAGGCTGCTTGACCGTCGGCCCAGGCCGGGGCCTTGTGCACGATGGGCATCAGTTGGTCGAGTGACAGTTCGCCGCGCCGTACCAGCTCGATCGATTCGGGGAGCTCGTCTACCCGTTTGGCCACGTCGACGATCTTGCGAGCGGTCGCCGGCGATACCCCACACCGCCAAGCCAGGTAATGCGAAGGCGTCCACAGCCCGTCACCTTGCCATTCCTGCCTGTTGGCAAGCAGCCACGCCGTCAAGTCGATCAGTCGGCCATGTTGTGCGTTCAGGTGCCCAGCGACCTCGTCGAACATCGCCTCTGCGGTGTCAGACGTGAGAGTAGCTGACGACCTGCACGTATCGCACACATGTTCGCTTCTGGTATCAATACCCAGGATATTCGGAAAGCCGATGGTGATCGCAGACGTATCTCTCGAACCGATCGCGCGCTGCAACTCCGCCGGATCCGATACCGCTCGTCGTGCCGGATCCAGAGCGGGCCGACTCCGCGCCTCGGGCGTTGTTCTGATCGTCGTGACATGGGCGTCGAGCGCGCCATGACGCGACACCACGGCCACTTGTGATCAACAAGAGGCAATGCAGCTGACAATTGAACTTGTGGATTCCTTGCCTGCCTGCGATGAACTCGAGGAGGCTGACTGCAAACCTTCGTTTGCATGAACAAGAAGCGCATCATGCTGATCGCCCCAGCTCTCCTCGTCCTCGCCTCGTGCGCGTCCTCCGACGGCACTACCGATGAATCACAAGATGACACCGATGACACGGCGGCAACCGAGACCGTTGAACCCGAGGCTGCGACATCGTGCGACGACGTAGCGGCACTGTTCACGACTCGCGGTTCAGCAAACGCGGACCTGGCGGACCCGGAATCAAGTGCGGTGTGCGATGGCGACTCCATCGTTGTCACGTCGAATGGCATCCCTGACTACACCTACATCGGGACGTCGCCCGGCAGCCCGAACGCGTTGGAGCTCGAATACAGCATTCCTGCTGTACCTACCGTCGCTGCCGCCACGACCGACATCCCACTGCTCGGGGCGGCTGCCGTCTCACTCGGCGGTGTGCCGATCTATGGCCCGACCGAAGGAACCGGCGGCGACGTGGGGTCCACGCCAGGCATTCTCAGTGAGTGTGGCAGCCATCGCGGACCGACCGACTTCCACATCCACTACATCGGCACCAGCGAAGACACCGACTGCCTCTTCACACCCGCCGAGGTCGCTGCGGCGCCACAACTCGTCGGCTACGCCTTCGACGGCTACCCGATCTACACAGGTGCCGATCAGTACACATCCTCGTGGGAACTCACTGATGATTCGCTGTTCGCGACCGACACATGGGCTGCTCACAGCTACGTCGAAGGGTCCGGAGATCTCGACGAGTGCAACGGTCTGACCGATGCCGACGGCAACTACGCCTACTACACGACCGACAGTTTCCCGTATGTGCTGGGTTGCTACACGGGCATCGTCGAGGTGACGGAGGCCGGCGAGGGTGGCGGCGGAGGTGGCGGTGAAGGCGGCGGCCCACCGGCTGGCGACGAGGGCGATACCGAGGGTGGCGGCGAAGGTGACCGTGAACCCCCGGCGGAGGACGAGGGCTGATGACGGGACGCCGGCATTTCCTCATCGGCGCAACGACCGGGGCGGTTGGTTTGGCTGTCGGCGCTGCTGGTGAACGGGTCATGGCACGCGACGCGCCGACCTCTACCGATGTCGGCTTCTGCACCGACATGACGGTGCATCACCTGCAAGCCCTCGCTATGTGTCAGCGGGTGATCGGTAGCGACACCGGCGACGCGGTGCAGGCCGCTGCGAGCGAAGTGCTTCAGAACCAGTCGATCGAAGTCGGAATGATGCGGGCGTGGCTGGCCGATTGGGGAGAATCAACAGCATCACCCGACATGGTCATGGCGTGGATGCACGGGGGCGTGGAGATTCCGGTAGCCAACATGCATGGCTACGCAACCGACGCGCAGATGCGAAACCTGGCGCTCGCCGAGGGTGCCGACAAGGGCCGCTTGTGGCTTGAGTTGATGCGTGCCCACCACGTCGGTGGCGTGGCGATGGCCAATGCTGCGACCTTGCTTGCTTCCTCCGACAAAGTGTTGCGTCTCGCACGTGTTCAGGCAGATGTCCAGACCTTCGAGATTGGTCAGTACGACCTCCTACTGGCAGCCGACTACGCCGAGGCGTCGTCGGCCCCAGGCGCGGACGTGGACCGCCAACCCTGATCGGGGCTCTTGATGTCGCCGCCGAGCGCTCGTCTCGGCGCTCGGTCGAACACGATCCAACCGAGAGAGAGAACGGCACTTCGAAGTTGCAGGACCCACTCGGAAACGCCTTGCGAGGAGACGCTGCGGCCTCAGCCAGCTGGTAGCCGGCTCGATACTTCGTCATCAAGCTGTTCGATTTGCGCTTCAGACGAACAGCCCTGCTCATCGCTCTCGTTCGCGAACTCGACGCCGAGACCCTGCATGCTGCCGCGCCGGTGCTGCGATTCGACACTGGAACGTTGCTCGTCGTTGGGGTTCGCGCAGCCAAGGACGAGGACAGCGAGGAGCCCGATACGCCCTGTCCACATCATCTTTCAAACCATCTCAGAACTCAGCTTCGACATCGACCACTTCAAGCCGATGCCCATAACAACAGCCGCACCGAAGGCACCGCGCCCCCGCGCGATCGACACATATGCGCGTCGGCTCGAAGCGGCTTCGTCCCGCCCGGGCGAATGAGCTCGGACCCTGGGACCCGCGGCGGGTCAGGTGGCGGGAATCGCAGCGACGAGATTGGCGATGAGCGCCGCTCGCGCCGGCATGGTGTCGACGATGACGTGCTCAGTGACCGCGTGAGCCCCACCGCCGACAGCGCCGAGGCCGTCGAGGGTCGGGACACCGATCGCAGCGGTGAAGTTGCCATCACTGCCACCGCCGACGGCGAAGCCAGCGATGCCGGGCGACACCTTCTCCGCGAGAGGGAACAGCGTTGCCGACGCCGACTCGGGCATCGGCGGGCGGCCGATCTGGCCGAGCACCTCGAGCGACGCGGCGGCGTCGACAACGGTCAGCTGGGCCATTGCAGACTCGACCCGCGCCTTTTCGCCGGCTGACTCGATACGCACGTCGACCTTGATCCGGGCTTCGGCTGGCACGACGTTGTCGGTCGTGCCCGCCGTGGCAACCGTGGGCGTCACCGTGGTCCCAACCGAAGGATTACCGAGCTTGTCGATCGCTGCGACCTGGTGAGCCATCTCAACCAGCGCGTTGATGCCGTTCTCCGGTTCCAACCCGGCATGCGCGGCGCGACCTTCGATGACGACCTCGAAGGTGCCGCACCCCTTGCGCCCAGTCTTGAGCCCACCGCCGTCTGCCGACGGTTCGAGGACCAGCACGTTGCCGCACGCACGTGCGCGATCCTCGATCAGCTCGCGCGACTGATGAGATCCGACCTCTTCGTCGGCACTGAACAGCAACTCGACGCCCGACGTGTCCTCCACGAGCGCAAGGCCGTGAAGCGCTTGGACGATCCCGCCGAGCATGTCGAACACTCCC
>CALICC010000385.1 GCA_938049325.1 uncultured Ilumatobacter sp.
ATCTGCCTCTGACTCGTCAGCTTTCGCAATCGACCCACGGGAACGCCGGAACGACCTCGACCACCGTGACCTGTGAACGCTCATCGCCGCTCTTGGTTTCAGCGACGTAGTACTGACCGGCGACTGCTCCATCGAAACTCGACTCGTCGAGGTCGACGCACGGGCCGACCAGATCCGGGGCGAGCGGCCAGGTCCGTCCATCGTCTTCTCCGTCACCGTCGACGTCGAAGTCGAACCAGCCTTCGTACGAGGCCACGGTCCATGTCGCCGGCGTGAAGGCAACGGCATCACCGATCAACGCGTGATCCTCCATCGACCGAAGCGACAACAGCTGATCGACAAACGAGCGCAGGATGACACGGTTCGCTTCACCGGCCGTCGAGTCAGCCTCGAACTCGAGTGCGTAGACGTGATGGGCGATCGTGGTGGTCTGGGAGTTGAGCGTGACGGTGGTGAAACCCTGGTCGGTGATACCTGCGTCGTCATACTCCAGGTTGGCGCTGAACAGGCGCTCCTCGGTGGCCGCAGACACGATCGCGTCGAGACCGGCGTCGGTGAGTTGGCGAACAACGAAGGGCTTCGGTTCCGTCGCCGGTGGAGGTTGATAGCCCTGCGGTCTGTCGACAGGAATGAAGACACGCCCGTCAGCGGTGATGGAGATGTCGTTGACCGGTGTCTGGCCGGAGGGACGGCCGATGATCACCGACATCAGCAGCGCGTCAGGATCGCGGGGCAACTCGAACACTTCGACAGGAACGTCGGTGGCTGGAACGACGGGAAGATCGGTGGCAACCGGTGGGAGTGCGGTGATCTCTGAAGGCGCGTCAGGGGTTGACGTCGAATCGGTCGAGCCGCAAGCAGCCAGACCGAAGAGTGATGATGCAACGATGAATGAGGCGGGGAGCGTTCGGTACTTCATGGGTCTGTGACGACCAGCGTGTGGCGCGGGGTTCCCGCCGACCCATGGGGAGAACTGCCCGTGATCCTGCTGTAGGTTTCGTGACCCACCAATCTCAACCTGATGATGGTGCGCCACTCCTCGAAGCCTTAGTCGTTCCGGTTGAGAATGGCCGGTTCCGTCCAGAGAAATTTCCGTCAGGAGGCGGGTTCTGCTCAAGCGCGAGTAGCTTCCCAACGCATGGCCGACGAGCGCGAAATCATGACCTGGGACATGTTCGGAGAATCGACTCGGGATCTGTCACAGATGGTCGCCGACGACGGATACGAGCCCGACATGATCCTGGCGATCGCCCGCGGCGGTCTGCTGCCCGGCGGGGCGATGGGCTACGCCCTGTCGATCAAGAACGTGTACACGATGAACGTGGAGTTCTACACCGGGATCGACGAGCGACTCGACGTTCCCCGAATTCTTCCTCCGGCGCCTGACTTCGTAGATCTGAGCGACGGCAAGATCCTCATCGTCGATGACGTGGCCGACACGGGTAACACACTGAAGTCGGTCGAAGAGTTCTGTGAAGGCAAGGTCGGTGAGGTGCGCACCGCCGTGATCTACGAGAAGTCACATTCCGTTGTCAAGTGCGACTACGTGTGGAAGCGCACCGACCTGTGGATCAATTTCCCATGGAGCGACAAGCCGCCGATCGCCGCACCCGAGGGGTTTGTCCCCGAGGCCTGACGATCGACGGCGTTGCCTGTTGTGAAGACGCTCGAACTGATGGTGCGACGTCAGGCAGCTTCGGCTGCGACGAGCAGATCTTCCGCATCACCGATCACGAATCGGTGAATCGAGGCTCCGATCGCAGCGCCGATGATCGGCGCGATCCAGAACAGCCACAGCTGACCGAGTTGATCGCCGCCCGCAAAGATCGCCTGTGACGTCGAACGGGCCGGGTTGACGCTGGTGTTCGTCACCGGAATCGAGATCAGGTGGATCAGGGTGAGCGTGAGGCCGATGGCGAGTCCGCCCATTGCCGGGGCCGCCTTCTTTGCAGTCGATCCCATGATCACGATCAGGAAGATCGCCGTCAGGACGACTTCGACGAGGAACGCCGCGGCCAGGGTGTATCCGCCGGGCGAGAACTCGTCGTAGCCGTTGGAGGCAAACGCTCCGGCTCCTTCACCGATTTCCCAACCGTCCTTGCCCGATGCAATGCCGTAGATCGCTGCAGCGCCGATGATGCCGCCGAGAACTTGTGCTCCGATGTAGCCCGGAGCGTTCTTCAGCTCGAAGCGGCCGCCTGCAACCAAGCCGAGCGTGACTGCGGGGTTGAAGTGTCCACCGGACACGTGTCCGAGTGCGTAGGCACCGGTGACGACGGTGAGACCGAACGCGAAGCTCACGCCGAGGAACCCGATGCCGAAGCTGCTCCCGTTGGCGCCGAGACCGAAGTCCGCTGCCAGGATTGCTGCACCGCAGCCGCCCAGGACGAGCCAGAACGTACCGACGAATTCGGCAACCAATGCCTTGATATTCATGTTGAAAAGCCCTTTCATTGCTCCCGCAATGCCAGGACGCTCTCAACGGTGAGAAAGTTTCAAGAAGTGATCAAGTTCGACCGGCAATCGCCTGTTGCGCATCGGTCAGTCGCTGTCGGAGGGCCTTCGGTGGGATCATCCCGAGCAGCTTTCCATCGGTCCACACGGTGACGACGGGGCGCAGCGGATTGAGTCGCGGCAACACCGACGCGAGGTCATCGTCGGGCTGGGCCTGGGCGGTTTGGCTGAACGGCACCATCAGCGTGTTGAGCATCACGAGCGCACGGTTCTCGGCCGGGATCGCCCACAGCTGATCCTCGAGCACCAGTCCGTCGAGCTCTCCGTTGTCGTTGGCGTCGACTGCGACCGCTCCAGCTTCACCCAAGCGTGACCGCTGCCAGATCATCGAGTCTGCGTCCATGTCTGATCCGGCATGGGCAACGCCGAACCATGTGAGATCACGTACCTTCACGCCGTCGAGATGCTCGCCGACGTACGACGCTGCGATCTCGGCCTTCGCGTTCATCGCGATGAACACGCCGGTGAGGGCGATGAAGATGCCCGGCTGACCGTTCAGCATGAGCCCGAGTCCGATGATCGCCATGCTCCATCCGAGCACGCGTCCAGCGTTGCCCGCCTCGCGCATGGCTCGGTACTTGTTGCCCGTGCGCGCCCAGCGCACGGCCCGCAGCACGCGTCCGCCGTCGAGCGGTGCTCCCGGCAGCATGTTGAACACGGCGAGCGCCAGGTTCACGATGCCAATCCAGGCGAGCACATTCGAGCGCACGACCAGCGCAAGCCCGAGCGCTCCCGCTCCGAGCAGCAGGCTCACGAGCGGTCCGGCAGCGGCGATCAAGCCGTCGGCGCGGGGTGTGGGGGACTCTCGATCGAGCCGGGCCACGCCGCCGAGCGCCCAGAGATCGATCGACTCGGTTTCGACCCCGTAGCGCCGGGCGACGAAGGCGTGACCGAGTTCGTGAGCGAGAATCGAGGCGAAGAACGAACCAACCGCCACGAAACCCCATGCGAGGCCGAGTGATGCGGACAAGTTGACGCCGAACAAAATCGCGACGAGCGCCATCGACCAGTGCGCCCGCACGGGGATCCCGGCGATTCGACCCAAACTCCATGATCCGGTGGACATGTACGACCTTTCGTCGGTGAACGACTGTTTCAACCGTAGGTGATGTTCAGAGATTCCCACAGCCACTCGCCCCCGTGGTGGCAGGCGACACATCGGCCGGGGGAGCACGCGAGAAGCGAGCGTCGATCAACTGTGTTGTTCGAGCACGACGCCGGCGCAGTTTCGTCCGCTGGCTCCCCAGACCCCTGCCCCGGGGAACGTCGCGGCGCCCGTGAGATACAGCCCGGAGACCGACGTTTCATAGGCAGTCAGTTCCGGATTGGGATTGCGGAACGCTGCCAGGGGGCCGCCGGCAAAACTCGTGGCGTGACCGGCGGGCAGGTGAAAGTCGGACTCGTACCGGTCGGGTGTGACCGCCCGCCAGTCGACGATCGATTCCAAGAGGCCCGGCTCACAGAGTTGGGCGAACGCCTCCAGCCAGCGACGGGGCTCGCCGGAGTTCGCCCATCCGCCGCGCAGTGCGTACGGCGTGTACAGCGCCTCGATGCTGAGCACATGCCTTCCGGAAGGTGCCATCGTGTCGTCCATCAAGGTCGGCGCGTTCACGAGAAGCCCGGGTCGCTCGTGGACGGCTCCCGCGCCCATGAGCTCGAAGCCTCGATGAATCTCGTCGAGACTGGGCGCCACGACCGTCGTCGGCCCGAGGTCACGGTCCGTGTTGCGCAAGCGCGGGGCGGCGTTGAGCACGACATCGAGCTTCGACTCGTACCCGTCGGAATGGGCAATGTTGCTCCACCGGCTGATCAGGTCACGCGCTGAAGCGGGTGGCGACTTCAACCATTTCAGAAACGTGTCGTGCGGGTTGCAGGCCGACACCACGATCGGCGCCGCGATCTCCGTGCCGTCGCTGAGCCGAACTCCGTTGACCAACTCATCGGAGCACCGGATCTCAACGACCTTCACTCCCGTCAGCAGTTGCCCGCCGAAACTCTCGAATGCCGCGAGCAGAGCGCGTGGCACCTCGCCGCTGCCGCCGACAGGGCGACCGACGGTCGCAACATGTCGCATCGCGAGCGCAAGTGCACCGAGGCCCGTGCCGTTCAACTCTGGTGAAACGCCCCACACCATCGGGCCGGTCACGGCGCCGGGTCCGCGAATCAACTCGGTGTCGAAGTAGGACCTGAGCACGTCGGCCGCACTGCGCTGCGGCCACCGCAGCAACGTTCGCGAGCCCGCCAATCTCTTGCGCACCGCCGTGGATACGAGCGATCTGGCGGTCGGGGGCGACGCTGCCGCGTCGAGAATCATCCGTACCGCCGGCATCGCCGCCTTCGCATACGACGCGTAGCCCGCGACATCGCTGGGCGCCACACGACCGACTTCATCGAGCGTTGCATCGAGATCCCGGTGCGTCGACCACCCTTGACCGTCGGCGGCCGAACGCCAGGTCATGTTGTGTTGGGCGGGCTCGACATCGAGGTAGCTGAGTCCATGGTCGGCGAGGCCGAGTTCTTCCATCACCGGGGTCGTGCGAAACGTCAGGTGGTCGCAATTGCAGATGTTCGCTGTCGCTCCGGCAAAGGCTTCACTGCCCGCAGTTCCACCGACCTGGACTCGCGCCTCGACGATCAGCGTACGCATCCCTGCTTGCGCCAGATAGGCGCCGGTCACGAGACCGTTGTGGCCGCCGCCAATCACCACGGCATCGAAGTCGGGCTCGTTCAGCATCGCAGGCCCATTGTCGCCCACCCAGACGGCCGGGCCTAACGTGTGCGAGTGTCTTCTGCCACTGACCGGCCGTCATCTCGTCGTCTCGACGAGCTCCGTGCACCACAATTCGACCGACTGATCTCCGCGAGTTCGATCATCGTCCAACCGTTGGGTGCGGTCGAGCAGCACGGGCCGCACCTGCCGTTCAACACCGACCTCGTGATCGCCGACCGCGTCGCCTCGGCGGCCGTTGAGCGCGTGGGTGAGGCTCACGATGTCTGGTTGCTCCCGCCGCTTGCGTACACGAAGTCGAACGAGCACGCGTGGTCCTCGGGAACGATCTGGCTGTCGGCCACCACACTGCTCTCGGTGCTCGATGACATCGGCCGCTGCGTTGCCCAAACCGGCGCCCGCCGACTGGTGTTCATGAACGGACACGGGGGAAACTCGGCGCTCGTGGGTGTGGCGAATCGAGAACTGCGACTTGCGCACGGACTCATGACGTTCCTCGCTCACCCCGGGGTGCCACCGGATCAGGGCGGCGAATCGGCGGCGCATGAACACGGCATGGGAATCCACGGAGGCGCCGACGAGACCTCGCTGATGCTGCACCTCGCCCCCCACTTGGTCGACATGGCTGCCGCCACGCGCAACATTCCCGGAGGTTTGGTCGACAACGAGCACGTGCGATTCGGCGGCAGCGTCGGATTCGGCTGGCTCTCCAACGACTTCGGCGCCGACGGCCATATCGGCGACCCGACAGGAGCAACTGCCGAGCGCGGCGAGGCGATCTTCGAGACCGCCGTGGAGCGGTTCGGTGACGCGCTCGCTGAGATCGCACGATTCGACCTGCCGATGACCTGACGGGAGTCGCCCACGCCGGTCATCGCGTCAGCGGTGGATCAGAGGCCGATCGACGGGTCGATGAACTCGTTCGTGACCACGACGTCGGCCGACACCGGGCTGGCATCGGCGAGCGCGGCGAACTCCGCGAGGAACGACTCGAGGGTTTCAAGATCGAAGTCGCCGACGGCGTCGTTGGGACCATTCCCGAACACGCCCTCGTCGAGTCCGGTCTGGACTCCTTCGTCCATCAGCACCGAGGTGATCCGCGTGAGCGGGTTGGCGAGCTCGCGAGCGGCGCTCATCGCGATATTCGTCGATGCCGGATCGCCCGTGTAGGCCGCGATCGCCGCCTGAATGATGGGCACGAGGCGGCCCAGGCACTCGTCGATGACCTCGAGATCTTCCGTTCTCGCCACCAACATGTCGTCGTGGCTCATCCAGCCGCCCGAACGCGCCGACACCGACCGCACGGCCTGCGACCACTGGGGAAGTGAGCGCAGCAGCGCAGGGTCGACCAACAGATCGCCGAGTTGCGCGATCTGACCATTCGCTGCGACAAATGCGGCCGGCTCTCCGTCGAATCCTGGCACGACCTGCGCCTCGTCGAGGCTCGAGTTGCCCGTGAGGTACGCGATCACCGGAGAGTCGGTCACATGACGTACTTCCACCGACGCTCGTCGCAAGCCGTCGAAGTCTCGAACATCGGGATAGGTGGACGGGTCGAAGATCACAGCCTGGCGACTGGCATCGGTCAAGGTGACCACCCCGGTCAGCGATGCTGAGCCCGACAGGAGGGCTGCACTGGCTGTCGACACCTGAGCGAGCATTAACGTCTCATCGGCCTCGAGCAGCGTGGCGGGGGAGCGGAACTGAACCGCAGGTCCACCCGAGCGCAACTCGAGTGTGACGTCTTCGACCGTGCCGTCAGGGCGTACGAGTGGGCCGCTCACGAGCTGGCCCGCCTCGTCGATGCTTCCGGTCTCGCCCAAGAGTAGGTGCAGCGGGCCGACCGCGACGCCTGGCAGCCCCGCGGTCTGGATGCCGATGACGGTCGGACACACCTCGGCGAGTGGACCGTCTTCGAAGCCGGGCAATGTGGTGGTCGCCGTCGAGGACTGCGTGGCTGTGTCAGTGGCAGTGGCAGTGAAATCGTCGATCGCCGGCGCGTTCGTCGCATCGACAGGCTCCACGTCGCTGACATCGGCCCTCTCGTTCGCCGTACACGCCGAAACGAGGATCACGAGCGCCAACATCTGTCCCGCTCGCCGCATCCCGCGAGTGTAGAAAGCCCAGGCCCGCGAACGCGGTCAAGCGGTCACAGGCGGCTCTCCACCTACGATCACGGCGTGCCCACGACATTCGACATCGTCACGTTCGACTCGCCGCAGACCGATGCGCTCGCCGACTTCTGGTGTGCTGCACTCGACCTG
>CALICC010000386.1 GCA_938049325.1 uncultured Ilumatobacter sp.
GGCGTGTCGGCCAGGCCCGGGGGCGTACGACACACCCCTTGGCCTGACGTGCAGGTTCCGCCGCAGAACCGATCGGACTCATCGAGTAGCTGCACCGTCGGGCACGCGAAGTAGAAGTCGTGCAACGAGATGATGACCGGAATGTTCAGGTCGCGGGCGATGTACGGAAGGTCGTGCGTGTGCCCTTGGAGATGGCGCACATGGACGAGCTCGATCGAGAGGTCGACCAGGAGCCGCCGGACGATGTTCGCGTAGTCCACGTCGGTGAACGTCGTGGTCGTGATCCGGGTCGGCAACTCGATGCGATCCAGTTCGCGGTGGGTCGCCCCATCGGTGACGATCAGTTCGGACCCGTTCGAGCGGAGCAGAATCGGCTCGTACCGCTTGGAGATGCCGTTCATGAGGTCGGCGTTGGTTTGTGGTGTGCCTCCGCCACCGGCATGCAAGACGAACAGCACTCGCGGCCGAACCCCACGCGCCCGTCCGAATCCGGTGGCCACGTTTCCTCGAACCGCCGCCATGCGGTCGTCGATCAAGAACTTCTGCACCGCATCGCTGTACGTCGGATGCAGTTCGCTGAGACGTGCGCGATTCGCTGCGAGGAGTTCGGCTTTGTCGTCACCGAACGACGCGGAACCATGATGAGCCACCAGTACGTCATCGGCCACGACATTGCGCCAGCCTGCCGCCGCTGCGCGCATACAGAAATCGTTCTCTTCGCAGTAGCCGCGCCCGAAGTTCTCTTCGTCGAACCCGTCGAGATCGTCGAGCGCCTCGCGCTTGATCAGCATCGCGAAGCCGTGTCCCGTCGGAACGTCGGGGCGGAGCCGTTCGGAGTGCTGCGCGACGGCGCGACCCACGTCGTCGATGCTTCCGGGCATCTCGTTCACCTCACCGATCTTCGGCGCCGAGAACGCTCCAGCGTTGTTCGACATCGCGGTCACGGTGGCGACCACAGGATCGGCGCCCGCGGCGTGCAACAGCTCGACCCAACGCGGTGGAACCTCGGTGTCGCTGTTGAGGATGATCACGTCGTCGTCGGGGCGCGCTGCAAAGCCGACGTTGACCGTTGCAACGAATCCGAGGTTTTCAGCGTTCGTCACGACCTCGATGCGTTCGTTCGACTCGGCAACCGATGCGAGTAGCGGACCGATGCGTTCGTCGGGGCTCGCGTCGTCGACGAGCAGCAAGGTGACCGGTGAGCTGGTGTTCCTGATCACGCTCTCGACGCAGCGCTGCACGTCGTCGAACGCGTTGTAGACCGGGATGACCACCGAGATGTCACGCCCACGGTCGTCGATGGGCACCGGAATCGGCCGAGCCACCTCAACGGGTTGGGCGACGGGACGTGGAGCGGTTTCGGCCTCATCGGACGCGCGCTGAGCCACCGGTGCACCAGAGCCAACGTGCTCCACCAAGACCACCCGCGACTCGACTCGGAGACCCGAAACGAGATTGCGGGCGCTGCGCCCCGCTCGGCGCACCTTCGCACTCACCATCGCACTCGACACTACAACGTCAACGCCCGCAGCACCTGGGTCACTCGCCACCACCGCTTTCGGGTCGAAATGCAGTCGGCTGGCATACTGCTCTCCCAAGGTGCACGAAGACGAAAAACAGGCGCGCGTGAAAACCAAGAAACCAGCAACAAAACCAGCCCTCGAGAAACTGACGATGCCGCCGTTCGTTCGGCTCCGCACCGCCGGTTGGGGCTTCGGCGGCGCGACATTCAGCGCCTATCTCGCGGCGCTCCTCGATCTCCCCGATCTCAGCACCTCGAACGTCCTCGGCATCGATGGCAACGCCGACATGCTCGAGGGACTCGCCAATGGCAGATTCGAGATCGCGTCGTACACGGCTGTCGAGCCCGACCTGGTCACGGCCGCGTTCTTCGTCACACGCATCAACGCACTCCCCAACGTCGAGCTCGTGCTCACCGACTTCGTCGACAAGACGGATCAGACGGTCGAGCAGCTCGAACCGGCTGCACCGTTCGACGTGGTGCTCGTCAGAACCCCGCCGGCCAAGATGACCGACACACACGTTGCTTCGCTGCTCGCAGGGCTGCGGTCGGTCTCGCGCCCAGGGACCAAGGTGGTCGTGAGCGTTGCGCTCGGCTGCACCACGACGTCTGGCACGGGCGCCGGCGACCGGCTGCACGACCGCGGCAAGCTCGACGACGTCGGCGATTACCTGGAGTACGAGTGGGAGCTGGGCATGATCCCGGTCTACTCGCTCGCTCACATCACGTCGATCGCCGCAACCCACGGTTGGAGCGTCGACGACGTCTGTGAACCGCGGCGGGGGTTCCAGCAGCACCACTTGGTGCTCTCGATGACGTGATGGACGCATCGAACATCGTCTTCAACGTCGTCTGGACCGGTGACACGCATCGCCACATGCGCCACTTTCTCGACACGGTGATCGCACAGTCGTCGGCACGCTTCCGCTACATCCTGAACGCCTGTGATGCCGAGTCGATCGAGGCACTCACCGACGACGCCCGAACACGGAGCGACCGCATCATCGACGTCGTCAACGTGTCGTCGTCCGACATGGTGGCGCACGGGGTCGCGCTCGACGCCGTCTACGACCGCGACGACGGCAGCGATCTCTTCTGCTTCATCGACACCGACATCAAGGCGCGAGCGCCGTTCGTCGACGACTTCCTGGCTCTGCTGGTCGATGCCGACGGGGTGACCTCGGGCAAAGAGGTCTGGACCGACGACAACGTCGTGCCCGACGACCACCCCGGCGTCGGTGGCCGCCACTTCTTCCGCTCCGACGGCTACGTGTACGGCAGCCCGCACTTCGCCATGTACAAGCGCGCCGCACTCGACGACACCTTTGGACGGTGGGGCGTTGGATTCGGTGCCGCTGGACGCCCGAACGTGAGCGATGCGGCGTGGGATCGCATCGTGGAGTCAGGCCACGAGTACCTCGTGTACGACACCGGCAAGATCGTCAACATCCTGCTGCAAGAAGACGGTCACCGTCTCGTCCACGAGGAGCACGACGCACTGCTGCATATCGGCGGACTCGCGCACTACATGTCGCCGCCCGACGCGCTGCATCCCAAAACCGGTGAGCCGACCTGGACGCGGTGGAACGGGATGGAAGCGCGCAGCACGGTGGCGCGCTTCGCCGCCGACACGCTCAAAGCGCTCGAGATCGGTCGGGAAGCACCTCCGGTGCCCGACACCGATCCGAGCACCGCTGCGAAGCTCACGCTGGTGCGTGAGGAACTGATCGAGATGGCCGAGCAACCGCTCGACGTTCGACTCGAGCGATTCATGGCTGACTACGCCGAGTCGGGCGATGCGCTCCGTATCGACCACACGGTGCAGGTCACCTCGTTTGGAGGCGCTGGCACGACCGCGCTGTGCGGACACCTCGACCTGTGCAAGGCCGATATCCAGAAGGGGCCCGGCCACTGGCCGTTCAAGCACCGTCGAACGATTCCGACGCCCGACGAGATCCCCGACGGGTTCAGAACGATCTACCTCGTCGGTGACCCCCGCGATGCCGTCGTGTCGCTGTTCCGCCGGAACTACCAGGTCGGCCACTTCCGAGCGATGCGAGAGCGGGACCCCGACGAAGCTGAGTTGGAGCGCTTGAACACGATCGAAACCTTCCTCGCTCCTGATGACGACCTGTTCGATCTCGCGGGTCACGTCGATGCGTGGCTGCACCCGGGCAAGGGCTTTCAGGTGATGGCGGTCCGCCAAGATGCGTTGTCGAGCGAGTGGCCGACGGTGGCTGAGTTCGCCGGCCTCGACGCCACTGCGCCGGCACTCCCCGCCCACGAGCGGGCAAGCAACTGGCGCAGCAAGCCACAGCCGATTGCTGACGCGCTCGATCGCATCTACGGCCCACTCGCCGCTCGGCTCGCGGCGTTGCCCGGAGTGTCGATCATCGAAGCCTGACCGCCCCCTCCTCTCCCCCTCATGGTCTTCAGCGGCATCACCTTCCTGTTCTATTTCCTTCCAGCAGTGCTGCTGGTGTACGCCATCGCGCCGCGGCCGCTCCGCAACCTGGTGCTGCTGGTCGCGAGCCTCGTGTTCTACATCTGGGGCGCCGGCTATCTCGTCCTCACGCTGCTGTTCTCGGTGGTGGTCGACTACGCGCTGGGCTTCGTGGCACAGCGCGGTGCGACCTACCGCGACGCCCGCAGAGTTCGATTCGCCATCACGGCGTCGGTCGTCCTCAACGTGGGACTGCTTGCGTGGTTCAAGTACGCCGGCTGGCTGATCGACATCGCTGCCGACGCCGGCGTCTACTCCGGGTCGGTCCCCGAGATCGTGCTGCCCATCGGCATTTCGTTCTTCACATTCCAGTCGATGAGTTACACGATCGACGTCGCACGGGGGCGATGCGACCATTTGTCGAACCCGCTCGACTTCGCGCTGTACGTCACGCTGTTTCCTCAGCTCATCGCTGGCCCGATCGTCCGGTACCACGAGATCGAGCCGCAGATCCGCGACCGCCGGTTCTCGATCGACCAGTTCGGAGAAGGCGCTGTTCGTTTCAGCCACGGCTTGGCCAAGAAGGTGCTCATCGCCGACACGCTCGCACCGCTCGCCGACCGGTCGTTCGGCGCCGCCACCCTCGACCCCGATTCGCTCACCACCGGCTCAGCATGGATCGGTCTCGTCGCCTACACGCTGCAGATCTACTTCGATTTCAGCGGCTACTCCGACATGGCCATCGGCCTGGGCAAGATGTTCGGGTTCACCTTCCCCGAGAACTTCCGGCGCCCCTACTCCGCTGTGTCGATCACCGACTTCTGGCGACGTTGGCACATCACCCTCTCGAACTGGTTCCGTGACTACGTCTACCTACCGCTCGGGGGGAGTCGGGGTTCAAGCGCGTCCACGTACCGGAACCTGATGGCGGTGTTTCTCCTCACCGGCGTCTGGCACGGCGCCAACTGGACCTTCGTGGCGTGGGGCGCATTCCACGGCCTCTGGCTGCTCGTCGAACGTCGAGCGGGACTTCGCTCGCTCGACGAAGATCGCCCTGGCGTCGTGGCGCTCCGACGAGCGACCACGTTGCTCATCGTCATGCTCGGCTGGGTGCTGTTCCGCTCGACCTCGCTCGACGCCGCTGGCAACTTCTATCTCGCGCTGTTCTCGTTCGATGGCTTCGGCCTCGGGATCCTCGAGGACTTCGTCACCACACGAGTTGCCCTGACCCTGCTGCTCGCCATCGGCGTGTTCGGGCTCTCCCGCGACTTCGTCGCGGGGCTGGCGCTCACACGACCTGACAACCCGCCCATTCCCGCTCGTGCCGCCATCATGCTGGTCGCACTTCCCGCGGCGCTCCTGCTCGTTGCTGCAGGCGCCTTCAGCCCGTTCCTGTACTTTCAGTTCTGATGGCTGGCCGCATCGAGTCCAAGGTGTGGGGCGGGGTGTTCTTCGCGTTCCTGTGCTCGGCACTCGTGCTCGGACTCCTCGACATGCGTCCGCTCTCCGTCATCATCGGCGACGG
>CALICC010000387.1 GCA_938049325.1 uncultured Ilumatobacter sp.
GCCCTGGTGGCGGAAGTGAGACTCCTTCAAGTCGTCGAGATCGGTCACGTCGACCATGTCGAGGTAGAACTCGACGAACTCTTCGTTGTCGATGTTCGCGTCGCGGTAGGTCAGCACTTGATCATCGGTCCAGCCGACGCCCGGGAAGTTGATGATCGGCCCGTACTCGCTGCGGTACAGCGTGCGCATCTCGCTGTCGACGGTGCCGTCGGGGCGCAGGATCTCGACGGTGTGTTCGGTTGAGGTCATCGCTTGCGGTTCGCCGTCGACGAAGTATGTGGTTGGCGATGCCGGATCGAGGTCGAGGGTGTACGCCGTGAAGCGGTGGCCGGCCGACACGGTGTGCGACCAGGCGACGCCTTCGGTGAAGCCGATACCGACGCCTGGCAAGCCGGCCAGCTGCGCGCCGTAGATGTCGATCTCGCCGGGAACGGTGAGGTGGACCTCGGCGAAGCGGAGCTCGCCTTCCCACGGGAAGTGTGGATTCGCAAACAAGATGCCGCCCGCACTGGCCTCCGTTCGATCGGCGCCGATGCCCCACGCGTTCGAACCGATGTCGGTCCGACGTAGTGAGCTGAAGTCGACGCCACCCGCCGTCGTTGCCGTCGGTGCAAACGTCGACGGAGCGTCGGCGGTTGATGGTGGGGCGGCGGAGGCGATGAAGTCGGTGAAGTTCGCACCGCTCGCGAGCAGCGCCACCGAACGCGCGTATGCGTAGACCTCGACGGCCTCGATGGTTCGTATCCAGTCGGCTCCCTCGCACCACCCTGCGAGCTGATC
Organism: uncultured Ilumatobacter sp.; assembly: GCA_938049325.1. GTDB lineage: Bacteria > Actinomycetota > Acidimicrobiia > Acidimicrobiales > Ilumatobacteraceae > Ilumatobacter_A. The sequence goes on from CALICC010000387.1 coordinate 781, forward strand.
GGCGCCTTGGTCGGCGAGGAACTGGTTCCAGCCTGAGGTGAAGGCGCCGAACTGATCGACGACTTCAGTCGGGGCCCGCTCGAAGTCGGCCGTCGCGACACCGACGATGTCGATGGCGCGCCATGCGAAGTCGCTCTCGACGTTCTCGCCACTCTGGCCGGGACCGAGCGATGCGGAACGCTCACCGCGGACCTTGATGATCTGGTCGAGCAGCGTGCAGCCGTAGTCTTCGCCGCTGACGTAGCCCTGGCCGTAGGCGAGGTCTTCGAGGTCGCGTCCCGAGATGTGCGGCACTCCGTCAGTGGTTCGCCGGATGGTTGCTTCGAAGGTCGGTGGCGCTGTCGTGGTCGTCGTGGTCGGCGCGATCGTTGTGGTGGTCGTCGTGGTCGTGGTCGTGGTGGTCGTCGTCGTGTTCGGGGAGGTCGGGAGCGGGATCGACTCAGGCCCATCGCCGGGGGTGCACGACACGGCGATCAACGCCGAGGCCATCGCTCCCGCGAGCAGCGATTTTGCGGAGCGGGCCGATGGTTGCACGAACTGTCATCATGCCAGATCCAGACCCGCGAACCTTCGCGGGATCCGAGCAATCGGCGCTACCAGGGAGCGTGGCACAGAGGCGGAGTAGCCTGGAGATCGTGACAGTGCTCCGGGTCGCTCTCGCTCAGCTGAATCCAACGGTGGGGGCGCTCGACGCGAACCTTCAGATGTTGAGTGATGCCTACGACGAAGCTGAAGCCGCAGGTTGCGACATCGTCGCCTTCCCCGAGTTGTCCACCATCGGCTATCCGCCCGAAGATCTCGTGCTCAAGCCGGGCTTCGTCGAAGACAACCTCGAGGCCCTCGCAAAGTTCGCGGCGCGCACGCGACGTTGCACGGCGATCGTCGGTTTCGTCGATCAGGACCGCGATCTCTACAACGCAGCGGCGGTGTGTGCCGGTGGCGAGATCGTTGGGAAGTACCACAAGCGGTTGCTGCCCAACACCACCGTGTTCGACGAGCAGCGGTATTTCACGCCCGGCCACGATTCCGACCCGCTCGAGCTCTACATGATCGGGGGCGTCAAAGTGGGCGTGTCCATCTGCGAAGACATCTGGAGCGCCGCCGGGCCGGTCGCCGAGCAAGCCGCCGCCGGCGCTGAGTTGAACATCAATATCAACGGGTCACCGTTCGCCATCGGCAAGGGCCCGCGTCGCGAACGCATGCTCGCCACGCGCGCCGCCGACGCTCACTGCGCGATCGTCTACGTCAATCAGGTCGGCGGGCAAGACGAACTCGTCTTCGACGGTGGATCGCTCGCGTTCGACCACGAAGGAAACCTGCTGGCCCGCGGGCCGCAGTTCGCCGAGTCGCTCACCATCGTCGACGTTCCGATTCCGCCGGTGTACCGCAAGCGGCTGCTCGACCCCCGAGGTCGTGCGACCATCTCGATGCTGCCGGTTGTCGACGTGTCGGCGACTCCGGTCGCCAATGACCAGCCGCTGGCCGCGCCGATCACCGAGCCGTTCGACGCCGACCGTGAGCTGTACGACGCGCTCGTGCTCGGCACGCGCGACTACTGCAAGAAGAACGGCTTCGACGACGTCGTCATCGGTCTGTCGGGAGGCATCGATTCGTCGATCATCGCCGCGATCGCCGTCGATGCGCTCGGCGCAGAGCACGTGCACGGCGTCTCGATGCCATCGCGCTATTCGTCGGATCATTCCAAGTCCGACGCGCAGTTGCTGGCCGAAGCGCTCGGCATCGACTTCCGCACGATCTCGATCGAGCCTGGCTTCAGCGCGTTCATCGAGATGCTCGAGCCGTCGTTCGAGGGTCGCGAGCCTGGCCTTACCTACGAGAACATCCAGTCACGTTGCCGCGGTCAGTTGCTCATGGCACTGTCGAACGAGTTCGGGTGGATGGTGCTCACCACCGGCAACAAGAGCGAGGTCGCGGTCGGCTACTTCACGATCTACGGCGACTCGGTCGGCGGGTACGCCGCGATCAAAGACGTCCTCAAGACCCGCGTGTACGACCTGTGCCGCTACGTCAATCGGCGCGAAGGTCGCGAGATCATCCCGGAGAACGTCATCACGAAACCGCCCTCGGCCGAGTTGCGCCCCGACCAGCGCGACGACGACAGCTTGCCGCCCTACGAGGTGCTCGACCCGATCCTCGAGTTGTATGTCGAAGACGACCGTACGGCCGGCGAGATCGTCGAGCTCGGGCACGACGAGGCAATGGTGCGGCGTGTGACGAGATTGGTCGACATCGCCGAGTACAAGCGGCGCCAGTGCCCGCCTGGAGTGCGCGTCTCGCGCAAGGCGTTCGGCAAGGATCGCCGGATGCCGATCACGAGCGGCTATCGCGGCTGACCGACGTCGGCCCGCTCGTTGTCAGCTCAGCCGTATCGACGGATCGAGGTCGTGGGAGTCGTCGACACCGATCGCGCGTTTGATCTGCGCCTCGCCCAGGGCCGTGAACGTTGCGCGTGACTCGGCGCGCACAACTCCCTTGGTGCTCAGCACTCGCGCCGTCGTGGTGATCTCGGCATCGTTCTGCTCGACGATGTCGGCCTCGACCGTGTGGAGTCGGTCGACGTAGATCGCTCGATGGAACGACGTCGATGTGTGGGTGGTCACGGCCCACTGCCGACCGATGGCGATACACGCCCACGCCATCGCTTCGTCGAGCACCGCGAGGACGACACCTCCGTGAACCACGGCGGGCGCACCGCTGAACGCATTCGAGAGCTCGAATTCGGCGGTGACGAGGTTGCGATCGGTGTCGTGGAAGAACGGGATCTGAAGGCCGCGGTCGTTGCTGCGTTCGCAGACGAAGCAATTGGTTTCGTATCCGAGGTCGTCGTTGTGGAGCCGAAGGAGTGGCACGAGTCGGAACGTAGCCAGTCCAGCACGAGCGTGTTGTCGAGGTCGCTCAACGTTTCGAGTTCGGTATGAACTCGGCACGGCGGCGACACTGGTCAGATGACCGATCTGTTCGCGCTCGATGATCACCTTCGAGCGCGGATGTGTGAACGGTTGGATGGCCACGATCGCCTCCAGTTGCCGCTCGACGGTCGTCGTCATGCCGCGGTCGCAGTTGTGGTCGTGTCGTCGGTGGCCGGGTCCGACACCGACGACGAGCATGAATTCACCGAAGAGGCCATGCGCGAGATCCCTGGCTACGAAGGCGGCCTCGACGGTGCGATGACGGGCGTGGCTGGCGGCGCGTCGTTTGTGCTGTGTCGACGCAGTGCGGGGCTGAATTCGCACGCGTCGCAATGGGCGTTGCCGGGCGGCCGGATCGACGCTGGTGAAACGGCCGTCGACGCGGCGCTGCGCGAAACGTGGGAAGAGGTTGGCATGCGCTTCGACGAGTCGGCGGTCCTCGGTCTGCTCGACGACTACGCGACGCGCTCCGGTTACGTCATGACGCCGGTCGTGGTCTGGGGTGGCGACGACGTCGAGCTGGATCCGAATCCCGATGAAGTGCTCGCGGCATACCGAATCGGTCTCCATGAGCTTGCTCGCGCGGACTCCCCGCGGTTCGTCGACATTCCTGAGAGCGATCGGCCCGTTGTGCAGGTTCCGCTCGGCGGTGATCTGATCCACGCGCCGACCGGAGCGGTGATCTTGCAGTTCCGGTGGGTATGCCTCGACGGGCGGCTCGGCGACGACGCGCGGGTCGCCGAGTTCGAGCAACCTGTGTTTGCCTGGGGGTAGCCGTGGCGATCGGCAGTACCGCGTAGAGAGGTCGACTAGCGCCCTGAGTGCCCGAAGCCGCCGCCGCGGTCGTGGCCGTCGAGATCGTCGGTGACCTGCCATTCGACGTGGGCAACCGCTTGGATGACGAGTTGGGCGATTCGGTCGCCACGCTCAACGGAGTACTCGGTGCTGGGATCGGTGTTGACGAGGACGACCTTGATCTCGCCCCGGTACGCAGCGTCGATGAGGCCCGGTGCGTTGACCACGCTGATTCCGTGCTTGAGGGCCAGGCCGCTGCGCGGGAGCACGAAACCGCCAAACCCCATGGGAATCGCGATGGAGATGCCGGTCGGAACGAGGCCGCGCCCGCCGCCGGCAGCGAGCGTGATGGGCTCGCGGGCGTAGAGATCGAGTCCGGCATCGCCGTCGTGGGCGTAGGCAGGCAGCGGAAGTTCGTTGTCGAGTTGGACAATCGGTACGGGCAGCGTCACGGGCCGGAACTCTAGCGAGTGCCTGTGTGTGGTGAGAACGGCGCCCGGACGACTCGCGCGAATGCCACCACTCTTCGTGATCTGTGCCCACGGATTGGGATATTCTGCGCGCGCGGTCGTACAGTGTGACGCGTGTCTCGTGGGAGCGGGTCCTGCGGCACGAACAGGAGGACGGATGTTCAACAGCAATCGACGTGTTCGCAATGCTGCGGGTGCGACAATCGCAATCACCGGTTTGGCGGCCGCGGCGCTCTTCGGAACCAACTCGTTCGCCGGCGACATCGAAGGAAGCGACGATCCGCCGGCCGAACCAGGCACGCCGTTCGTCGTCGACTCCGGCGCGCTGATCCAGACCGATGGCGACGTCTTCGACGAGACCGTCGTCACCAAGTTCATCGCCGCGGGCGGCTTCGACACGCTGCAAGGTGCGGGAGGCAACGCCGACCTCGTCAATATCAACAACAAGTCGTGCTATCAGGCGCAACCCTCGGCTGCCGGCCTCGAAACCAACCTGTACGCGCCGGTCGAGCTCCCAGACGGGGCGCGCATCAAGCGGGTTGCCTTCTTCGGACAAGACACCAGCGACGATCACGACATCACGATTCGACTGTTCCGCTCGGAGTTCTCGGTCGACGGCGCCACGCCGGCGAATGTGGCTCAAGGCTTCAAGGCCATCGACTTCTTCCGCACGGAAGGGAACACCCCGGGCGGCGTCGCGCTCGCCGGTCGCGACGACCTTCGAGAGTTGGCGGGCTCGGTTGCGTCCGACACGCCTGGTGAGACGCTGCACCGCTTCCATACGCTGTCAGCCACGATCACCAACACAGCGGGCGAGAACCACGTCATTTGTGGCGCAGAGATCGAGTACCAGGTGGCTGTGCCGGAAGCGGAAGCTGGCACGATCTTCCACGCGATCGATCCGATCCGTGCGTTCGACTCTCGCGTTGACTCGTTCAGCGCGAGCGGGCGACTCGGCCCCAACTCGACGAAGCGAATCTCCGTGGCGAACGGACATGATGAGAAGGGCGCGGAAATTCGCTCCCAAGTCGGATTGATCCCCGCGAATGCCACGGCGGTCACGTACAACATCACGGTCGCGCAGCCGGAGGGTTCGAACTTCATTGCCGTGACGCCGGCCGGGTTGTCCGGATACAACGCATCGAGCGTCAACTTCACCGAGGATTCGGGCAACATCGCGAACGCCGGCACGGTCAGCGTGAACGACACACTCGAGATCACGCTGTGGGGCGGCGATCAAGGCGGGTCGGCACACGTGCTCGTCGACATCACCGGTTACTACGCCCCGGCCACCGGTGCTTTGCCGAACTTCGGCGGCTGAGCCTCCTCGTCACCGAGGATCTTCGTGCAACCTCGTCGTTCCGCTCGAGCGGAACGACGAGGGATGCACGCCCGTACACTGATCTCCATGCGTGACTGGTGCCAGCTATGACTGTGCCCAACCGTCCACCGTCGGTGGACACGCTTGCTCGGTCACTGAGTCGCTCCGGCCTTCCGCACCCGCTCTGCGTCGAGATCGCCCGCGAGGCAATCGCGGCCGACGACGTCGACGGAGCACCGCGTCGCGCCGAGGAGTATCGGCGCACGCTGCTCACCGATGTGATCAACGCGACCGGTGTGCTGTTGCACACGAACCTCGGACGCGCCCCGCTCGCGCACCACCAGACCGCGAGCGCCCAGACGGTCGAATTCGATCTCGCGACCGGTGAGCGCGGTTCGCGGCAAACCGCGGTCGGACAGCTGTTCGCCAGGTTGACCGGCGCCGACGATGCAATGGTGGTGAACAACAACGCCGCAGCGGTCCTGCTCGTGCTCGCCGCCCTCGCCGAAGGACGAGACGTTCCGGTGAGCCGCGGCGAGAGCGTCGAGATCGGTGGTTCGTTCCGAGTACCCGAAGTGATGGAACAGTCGGGATGTCGCCTCATCGACGTCGGCACGACGAACCGCACCCGTCTGTCGGACTACGAGCGAGCGATCGCCCGACCGGGAACCGATGTCGCGATGGTGATGAAGGTGCACCCGAGCAACTATCGAGTCGAAGGTTTCATCGAAGACACATCGATCGGCGACCTGGCTTCGCTCGACGTGCCGGTGATGGCCGACATCGGGAGTGGCCTGCTCGACGCGAACGTGCCCTGGTTGTCGGGCGCCCCGCCCGCGTGGCTGGCGGGTGAGCCGGCGGCGGTGCAGGCCGTCGCCGATGGCGCAGACATCGTCACCTTCTCGGGCGACAAGTTGCTCGGTGGTCCGCAAGCCGGGATCATCGTCGGTCGAGCTGACTTGATCGCGCAGTGCAAGCAGCACCCGTTGGCGCGTGCGCTGCGCCCGGGCGGACTGGTGCTCCGCGCCTTGCAAGACACCGCGTTGACGTACCTCGACAAGCGCGCAGCCACCGACATCGCGTTCTGGCGCATGGTCGACCGACCGGTGCGGGAGCTGCAGGAATCAGCGCAGCGGATCCTCGACCAGCTGGTGAACGAGTTTGGCGTCGACCCCGCGACGGTCGCCGTCGAGTCCACGGCAGCGCTCCCCGGCGCGGGCTCCGCTCCGGGCGTGACGATGCCGTCGCGTGCGCTCGTCGTCGAGGGGGATCACCTCGTTTCGCTGCGGGGAGCGCCCACGCCCGTGATCGCTCGGACGCGGGATGCACGGACCTTCCTCGACATGCGTAGCGTCGATCCGCAGCACGAGGCCGCCATCGTGTCAGCGCTCGCCGCTGCCCTGGACAATCGGTGAGGGTCGAACAGTGAGTGTTGCCCGATGACGGTCGTTGCCACGGCGGGCCACGTCGACCACGGGAAGTCGTCGCTCGTCCTCGCACTCACCGGCACCGATCCCGATCGTTTCGAAGAGGAGAAGCGACGCGGTTTGACGATCGACTTGGGCTTCGCGCACACGACGCTGCCGTCCGGTGCCGACTTGAGCTTCATCGACGTTCCCGGCCACGTGAAGTTCCTGCGCAACATGCTGGCGGGTGTCGGGGGCGTGAACGCGTGCGTGTTCGTGGTGGCGGCCACCGAAGGTTGGAAGCCGCAGTCGGAGGAGCACCTTCGCATTCTCGGCCTGCTCGGGATCGAGTTCGGCATCGTTGCGCTGACCAAGGTCGACCTGGTCGACGACGATCTTCTCGAGTTGGCGCAGATGGATGTTGCCGACCACGTGGCGGGCACGTTTCTCGACGGAGCGCCGGTGATCCCGGTTGCTGCGACCGCAGGGATCGGAGTCGACGAGATGCGCGTGGCGCTCGACGAGTTGATCGCGCGGGCGGGCCAAGCCGCGGACCGCGGACGGCCGCGCCTGTGGATCGACCGAGTCTTCGCTGCCAAGGGGAGCGGCACGGTCGCAACGGGCACGCTTGTGGGTGGAGCATTGTCCGCCGACCAGACCGTTCACATCGCACCCGGCAATCACGACGCTCGGATCAGGTCGATTCAAACCGCTGGGACCACGGTCGATGCGATCGGCCCGGGCAACCGCGTTGCGGTGAATCTCAGCGGGGTCGATCACCACGACCTCGAACGTGGTCACGCGATCGTCGAATCCGACCGTTGGCATCTGACCGACCGTCTTGACGCTTCCCTCGACGTGCTGGGAGCACTCGATCACGAGGTGTCGCGACGCGGCGCGTATGTGGCGTACCTCGGAGCTGGTGAGCATTCGGTGAAGATGCGTGTGCTCGGAACCGACGCGCTGTCTCCCGGATCAACGGGCGCGGTTCGGCTGTTTCTGCCTCGGCCGTTGCCATTGTTGCCGGGCGACCGATTCATTCTGCGCGAATCGGGCCGCGACGAAACGGTCGGTGGTGGCGAGATCCTCGACATTTCACCGGTCATGCGTGCATCGCGCGCAGCGCCCGACCGGACGATCGAGCGCGTCGTGCGCGAGCGCGAGTGGGTAACAGTCGATGAGCTCGAGCGGTTGACCGGCGAGGTCGTCGAGGCGACGCTCGGCAAGTGGGTGACCACGCCCGAGGCATTGGCCGCAACCGTTGCGTCGGTGCTCGAGCGAGTCGCCGAGGCAGGCGACACCGGCGTTGATCTGGCTGCCTTCGAAGAGCGCGAACGTGCCGCGATCGAGTCGACCGACGACGTCGTGGTTGATGCTGGACTGGTGCTCCCCGCGGACGCCGTCGACCCGTTCGTCGACCATCCGTTTCTCGCCGAGCTGCTCGCGGGCGGGTTCACCCCGCCGCCGGCGGACGGTGTTGATCGCAACGACATTCGCGAGCTTGCACGACGCGGTCACATCGTGCAGGCCGATGGCGTGGTGTTCCACAGTGCAACGATCGACGACGCAGCGAGAGTGGCTGCGTCACTGCTTGCCGCAACCCCCGAAGGTTTCACCGTGGCGCAGTTCCGAGATGCCACCGGGGCGAGTCGAAAGTTCGTGTTGCCGCTTGTGTCGGAACTCGACAAGCGAGGGGTCACCCGGCGTCGCGACGACGTCCGGATTGCCGGGCCGCGTCTCCCGGCGTAGGCGTCAGATCGCCGGTTCGACCAGGAGGCGACGCTCCCGATCGGTGAGCCCTCCCCAGATGCCGTAGCGCTCGTCGTTTTCGACGGCGTGCTGCAGACACTGTTCGCGAACGGGGCAGGAAGCGCACACGGCCTTCGCACGGGACTCCCGGCTGCGTTTTGCGCGCCGGGGTTCGCTGCTGATCGGAGGGTAGAACATGGCGCTCATTTCCCCGGCGCAGGCAGCGAGTGCCTTCCACGTATCTTGTTTGATCGGCTGAACGTTCATGTGGCCCCCACTCGCGAATCACCCTTCGTGATAAATCACTCTAGGTGGTCGAATGGACGCAGCTCAAGCCGAAACACGATTTGACAGGCGGAGAGTCATGACCTCACCGCGGTGGGTGAGCAGCAGTGCCGTCAGTCGTCAGCGTTGGCGACAGCGTTGGCGTCGTCGTCGGAGCTCGTGCGTCGTTCGCGGTAGTCGCGGGCGGCGCCTTCGAGTGGCTCGACTTCCAGCGTGATGCCGTCGATCGCCGCGACCCGCACCTCGTCGCCGGCCAGTACCGGCGTGGCGCGGTTCGTCAGCGCTCGCCACCGTCCCTCGCCCACTTGCACGACTCCTTCGGGATCGACATCGGTGATGACCGTGCCTGTCTCGCCGATCATCCACTCCCGGCCAATCGTCGGCGTCGCGAATCGAGTGCGCACCATGTTCGGCATGCCGACGATGAAGGTGAGCGTGATGCCGCCGATGCCGGTGAGCAGTGCGATCCACGATGGCCGAAGCGACGTGCCAGGCAGGCTCTCGAACAAGAAGAAGCTGCCGATGATGATGCCCGTGATGCCGACACCCGTCCAGAACCGGGGTATGCCGACCTGGACGTCGATCGAGAACGCGATCATCGACAACAAGATGATGACGAGTGCCCAGGTCCGGGTGGGAAGCACGGAGAGCCCGGTCGTTGCGAGAATCAGGCAGACGGCACCAACGGCAGCAGCGACGCCGACGCCGGCGGTGAAGAACTCGAACACGAGCAGTGCCAACCCGGTCAGGAGCAGCAGGTAGGC
>CALICC010000388.1 GCA_938049325.1 uncultured Ilumatobacter sp.
TGGCCGTCGGTTTCGTCGGTCGCCCACACCGCGAGTTGGGCCCCGTCGTCGCACTCGATGATGCGGTGCGTTCCGAAGCCGGTTCCCATGGCCGTCGACACTATGTCCGAGCGGCGAACAGCCACCGTGTCGCCGCCGCGAAAGCGGTGACAGTCTGCTCGGTTGACACGGTGTAAGTCGCGCGCTTAATCTGTTGCGATGACGATGACCGAAACCGACCGCATCTCGATTCGCCCGCTCGACGCGCCGCTCGGTGCTGAAGTGATCGGCGACCTTTCGACCGATCCGTCGGGCGCCGACATCTTCCGGATCATCGAGGCCTTTCGCGACCACCACGTGCTGGTCATCAAAGAACAACCGATCTCGGATCAACGTCTCCTCGACATCGCGGCATGGTTCGGTCCGCAGTTCGTCGCCGGCGACATCCCGGTGCTCGGTACCGACGAGCAGGGCGAAGTCACCGTGCTCTCGAACCGCGACGACAAGGGCGTCGGGAGCCGAGTCGCGCTGCCGTTCCACAGTGACTTCCAGTTCTTGCCCGTCCCACTCAAGGGCGCCGCGCTCCACGCGGTGGAGGTGCCGCCGGTCGAAGCGGGTGGCATCACCTCGTGGTCAAATCTGCACACCGCCCTCGACGAGCTGGATCCTGAGCTCCGGGCCAAGATCGAGGGGGTCAACGGCATCGGCATCAATCCGTATGCCGGCAACATGGAGGGCGCCGGATACACGGGCAGCGGGCAGAAGTACACCTCCGAGACCGTCCCCGACTTCCCCCATCCGTTGATCCGCACGCATCCTGAAACCGGACGTGAGTGCCTGTACTTCTCGATGTTCGTCCACAAACTCGACGGTCTGGCCGATCCAAGCGAGGAGGCCGAGATCCTCACCGCATTGCGCGACCACGTCGACCAGGACCGCTTCTACTACCACCACGAGTGGAACACCGGCGACACGATCATCTGGGACAACCGGTGCACGAATCACAAGCGCTCCGACTTCGACCAGTCGTATGACCGCGAGGTCCATCGCGTCCAGATCGCCGGCACGCGACCCTTCTGAGCCGGCGGCATCATGAGTACCGACCAATTGCTGCTCACTGCGGCCGCTGACCTCGTTGCCGAGCACGGCGTCGACGATGTCACCGTTGGCGAGATCACTCGCGCGGCTGGCCAGCGCAACGGCGCCGCAGTGCACTATCACTTCGGTGGTCGCGACGGATTGCTCGATGCGATCGTGCGCGAACATCACGAACTTCTGGATGCGGCGCGCGCCGAGCGCCTTCGCGTCCTCGACGCATCCGACGACGTCGGCATCCGCGACTACGTCGAGGTCATCGTCGAGCCGATGGTGGCGTTTTTGGCGACCAACCGCGGTCGTGCATTCCTGCGCATTCAGGCCGATCGATTCCTGGACGACAGGTCTGGCCCGATGGCGGCGTCGATGTCCGACATCGCGGGCCGCCTGGCACAGGTCATGCCCGCAGCCGATGCCGCGATGCGAACCGAGCGGACGTTGTTGACCACACTGTTGATCAACGTCCGACTCGGCCGAGCCGCCGCGGACGGTCAACCAGAACCAGAACAGATCGCAACGCTCTCGAGCACACTCGTCGCCGCAGTCGCCGCCGTGCTCACCGGAAAGGAAACATGACCATGGGGAATCCCGTCATCGTCGAGGCTGGGCGCACATCGCTCCAGAAGCGCAACAAGGCCTTTGCCGACGTGCATGCTGCACATCTCCTCGGACACGTACAGCGTGGTGTCGTGGAGCGCGCCGGCATCGATCCGTCGATCGTCGGCCAGATCGTTGGCGGGTGTGTCACCCAGGCCGGCGAGCAGGCGAGCAACGTCACGCGTACCGCGTGGTTGGCGCAGGAGTTTCCGTACGAGGTCGCGGCCACGACGATCGACTGCCAGTGCGGTTCGTCGCAGCAGGCCAACCACATGGTGAACAACCTCATCGCGGCGGGCGCGATCGACGTCGGGCTTGCCACGGGCGTCGAGCACATGAGCAAGGTCTTCCTCGGCGACAACGTGCCGCGCACCGGCACGACGCTCGAAGACATGGTCTTCCCGAACGGCAGCTCGAAGCCCGACGAGTTCCCGTGGGACATGCCCGATCAGTTCGGTGCGGCGCAGCGGATCGCGGAGAACCGCGGGATCACTCGCGAGGAGGTCGACCAGCTCGGCATGATGTCGCAGCAGAAGGCGATTCGGGCAACCGAAGAAGGTCGCTTCGAGCGCGAGATCGTTCCGGTCGACGTGGTCGACGCCGACGGCAACACCACCACGGTCACGACCGACGGTGGACTGCGCGAGACGACGATGGAGTCGCTCGCCAACCTGAACCCCGTGTTGCCTGGCACGATCCACACCGCTGGCAACAGCTCACAGATCACCGATGGAGCCGCCGCCGTGCTCTGGATGGACGAAGATCGCGCAGCCGCCGAAGGCCTCACGCCACGAGCGCGGATCGTGGCGCAGGCGCTCGTCGGTTCCGACCCGTATTACCACCTCGACGGCCCGATCGACTCGACGCGCAAGGTCATGGAGATGTCGGGGATGACGCTCGACGACATGGACATCGTCGAGATCAACGAAGCGTTCGCGTCGGTAGTGCTGTCGTGGGCCAAGGTCAACGAGGTCAGCGACGACGACCTGATGAACAAGGTCAACGTGAACGGTGGCGCGATCGCGCTCGGTCACCCGGTCGGTGCCACAGGAGCCCGCCTGATCACGACGGCGTTGCATGAGCTCGAGCGGGCCGACAAGGAATTCGCCCTCATCACCATGTGCTGTGGCGGCGCAGTGTCGACCGCCAGCATCATCCAGCGCGTCTGACCCTGGGTCCTTTTGGTTCCGGCACCCGCGCTACCCAGTCGGTGGTTCCTCTCGGTCCCTGGGTCCTTTTGGTTCCGGCACCACCGCTACCGAATGGTGAACTCGGACGTCAGCGGGCGCGAGCGAGACCGAGACCCGCGGTTGCCACGAGCTCGCGTTGGATCTCGTTGACGCCGCCGCCGAATGTGTTGATCTGAGCAGCGCGGTTGGCGCGCTCGAGTTCGCCGTGCAGGAATGCGCCGGGAGAACCTTGGCGAAGGTGCGACACCGGCCCCAGGATGCCCTGCAGGATGCGGTAGACGTCGATGACCTGCTCGGTACCGAACACCTTGACGCTCGACGCTTCGGCTGGCCCCAGCGTGTTGTCGGCCACTGCATTGACGAGTCGCCACGTCATGAGGCGCACGGCCGTGAGGATCGCGGTGCACTTCGCGAGGTCGGCACGGACCCACGACACGTCGATCATCGGAATGCCGCCAGGCGTCGATTCGGTCGTACGACACCACTCGGTGACGTCGTCAAGCAGTCGTTCGGTGAGCCCTGACAGCGCAGCGAGTCCGACGCGCTCGTGGTTGAGCTGCATGGTGATCAGCTTCCAACCCGTGTTGATCTCGCCAACGACGTTGTAGGCCGGCACCCGGACGTCGTTGTAGTAGGTGGACGTGGTGTGGTGGTCGCCAACGGTGATCAGCGGCGTCCACTCGAACCCGGGCGAGTCAGTCGGCACGATGATGATGCTGATGCCCTTGTGCTTCGGTGCGTCAGGATCGGTGCGGCAGGCGAGCCAGATGTAGTCGGCTTGGTTGGCGCCGGAGGTGTAGACCTTCGAGCCGTTGATCACGAACTCGTCGCCGTCTTGCACCGCAGTGGTGGCGAGGCTCGCGAGGTCGGTGCCAGCCTGTGGTTCGGTGTAGCCGATCGCGAAGTTGATCTCGCCAGCGAGGATCCCCGGGAGGTATTCCTTCTTCTGGACGTCGGTGCCGTGGGCCATCAGCGCGGGGCCGACGGTGTTGACTGTGACGAACGGGAACGGAGCGTGGGCGCGCTGGATTTCATCGAACATGATGAATTGATCGGTGGCCGGACGGCCCTGACCGCCGTACTCCTCGGGCCACGCGAGGCCGAGCCAACCGTCGTCGCCGATCTGGCGAACAATGCGTCGGAACGCGTCGCCTTCCGCGCCCGGGGTACCGAGCTCGGTCCGGACTTCGGGGGTCAGCAAATTCGCGAAGTACGCCCGCAGCTCGGCTCGCAGGGCCTTCTGTTCGTCAGTTTCGGCCAAATGCACGACTGTGACAGTATCTCTTTCTGACGCTGATTCAGAAACGGAGCGAGGAATGAATTTTCTTGAAGACAAGGTCGTCGCGGTCACCGGAGCAGGTCGCGGAATCGGTCGTTCGATCGCCCTCGACGCCGCCGCGGCGGGTGCCAAGGTGGTCGTTGCCGACTACGGCGTCGGCATGGACGGCTCAGAACCGTCGTCCGATGTTGCCGACGCAGTCGTGGCCGAGATCAAGGCGGCTGGCGGTGAAGCCATTGCCGCAGCGAGCGACGTGGGCACGATGTCGGGCGGCCAATCGGTCGTCGAGGCGGCGATGGACGCCTACGGACGCATCGACGGTGCCGTGTGTGTGGCCGGCATTTTGCGCGAGCGGATGCTCTTCAACATGAGCGAAGAAGAATTCGACGACGTCATTCGAGTACACCTCAAAGGCACCTTCACCGTCTACAAGAGTGCGGCTGCGATCATGCGCAAGCAGGACGGTGGCGGCTCGCTGATCGGCTTCACATCGGGAGTCTGGGCGCTCGGTTCGGTCGCACAAGCCAACTACTCGGCGGCCAAGGGCGGCATCGTCAGCCTCACCTATTCTGCGGCTGTCGGCCTCGAGCGCTACGGGGTTCGTGCCAACGCGATCGCACCGGTGGCGCGTACGCGCATGAGTGAGAACGTGCCGATGACTCTGGCCGAGAACGGCGACCCCGAAGACATCTCTCCGATGGCCGTCTATCTGCTGTCCGACAAGTCCAAGCACATCACCGGCCAGGTCTATTCGGTGGTCGGCAACAAGATTGCGGTCTGGGGTCAGCCGAAGGAGCTGCGTGCGATGTACAACGACGAGCGGTGGACCCCTGAGGTGATCGACGAGAAGTTGATGGCCACGGTGAAGTTCGAACGGCTTCCCTTCCTCGACATGGTCGATGAGATGAAGCGCGCAGCCGCTGCCAAAGAGACACCCAACGCCTGAGGCGCAGTGGCGTCCATACCAGTGACCGGACCAAACCGTGATCGGACGGATCGATGACCGACGTGGCTGCTGACCGCGTCGTCGCCGACCTGGCGACGATGAACGATGACGAGTTCCGAGCGGTGGTGCGGGGTTGGCTCGGCGACCACGTCGTTGGAGACTTCGCATCGCTGACGGGTCGCGGCGGTCCGGGTGACGAAGACATCGGGTTCGACATCCGTGTCCGGTGGGAGCAGGAACTCGGGCGCGCCGGGTGGATCGGTCTGGGTTGGCCCGTCGCGCACGGCGGAGCCGGCGCGTCACTGTCGCAACAGATCATCTGGGCCGAGGAGTACGCACGAGCCGACGCGCCGGCTCGGGTGAATCACATGGGGGAGAATCTCCTCGCGCCAACGCTCATCGAGTACGGCACCGCTGAACAGATCGAGCGGTTCTTGCCGGGGATCCGCAATGGCACCGAACGCTGGTGTCAGTGCTACTCCGAGCCAGACGCCGGGAGTGACCTGGCCAACGTCAAGACGCGTGCCGAACTCGACGGAGACGCATGGGTGATCAACGGGCAGAAGGTGTGGACGTCGCTCGCCCACGTGTCGCACTGGGCGTTCTTGGTCGCACGAACCGAGGCTGGCTCCCAACGTCATGGCGGACTGTCGTTCCTGCTCGTGCCGATGGATCAGGAAGGGATCGAGATCCGTCCGATCGTGCAGCCGACTGGTGGCGGCGAGTTCAACGAGACGTTCTTCTCCGATGCGCGTACTGAAGCCGACCTGGTTGTCGGTGACGTCGGTGATGGCTGGCGCATCGCGATGGGTCTGCTCGGATTCGAACGCGGTATCTCGACGCTCGCGCAACAGGTCGGGTTCGAACGCGAACTCGAGCACGTGATCGGGCTGGCCGACACCGCCGATCCGCGGGTGCGCCAGCGCGTGGCTGACGCGCACATCGGTTTGCAACTGATGAAGTGGAACGCTCACCGGTCGATGTCGGCAACCGGCGTGCCGGGCCCGGAGGCGAGCATCTCGAAGCTGCACTGGGGAACGTGGCATCGAGCCCTGGGCGAGATGATGGTCGATGTGCTCGGTGCGTCGGGCCAGGCCGTGTCCGACGACGTCGACGCGGCGCACGAACACCTGATGGAAGAGGATCGCGGTGGCCACGCCTATCCGTTGTCGCTCGAGCAGAAGCTCTTCTTGTTCACGCGCTCTGACACGATCTATGGCGGGTCGAACGAGATCCAACGAAACGTCCTCGGCGAACGAGTCCTCGGTCTGCCGCGTGAACCGAAACCGGAGTGACCATGAACGAGCCAGCAGCAAACGTGCCCATTGCGCGCCTTGCGCCCGAGGGACACAACCTCTTGGCCGGCAAGACGGTGCTGATCACCGCGGCTGCCGGAAGCGGCATCGGCTCGGCCACGGCGCGACGCTGCGTCGACGAAGGCGCGACCGTGATGATCTCCGACCGCCACGAGCCTCGTCTCGCTGCAACGGCAGACGAGCTCGGCGTTGCCTCGGTGCCCTGCGACGTGACGAGCGAAGACAGCGTGCAGGCAATGTTCGATGCAGCGGTCGAGGAGATGGGCCACGTCGATGTGCTCATCAACAACGCAGGACTCGGGGGCACGGCCGAGGTGCATGAGATGACCGACGACCAGTGGTCTCGCGTGCTCGACGTGACGCTCAACGGCACCTTTCGGTGCACGCGAGCGGCGCTTGCACTGATGTACGAACGAGGGTCCGGCGTGATCATCAACAATGCGTCGGTGCTCGGCTGGCGGGCACAGGTCGGCCAAGCGCACTACGCCGCAGCGAAGGCTGGTGTGATGGCGTTGACGCGTTGCTCCGGTGTTGAAGCTGCGCCCCGCGGCGTTCGGATCAACGCAGTCGCGCCGAGTTTGGCCATGCACGAGAACCTGGCCAAGGTCACCTCCGACGAACTCCTCGCCGAGCTGAGCGCGCGCGAAGCGTTCGGTCGTCCAGCCGAAACGTGGGAGATCGCGAGCGTCATCGCGTTCCTCGCGAGCGACTACAGCAGCTACTTGGTCGGTGAGACGATCAGCGTCTCGAACCAACGGGCGTAGCGATCATCGTGGTGATCGGCCGATGACCTTCTTTCTGCGGGGCCGCGAAACGTGGCGGAGCCCGTGGGACGACTATGCCGAACTGCGAAACACCGGTCCGGTGGTCGAGCACGAGCACGACGGACGGCGAGTCTTCGTGCTGCCACGCTTCGAGGAGGTATTCGTCGCGGTGCGCGACGCCGGGACGTTCTCGTCGGCCCACGGGCTGACGTTGAACGACGACGAGATGGCCTTGTTCGCCGACGACGCTCGCCCGATCGTGATGATGGATCCGCCCGACCACACCCGGATGCGTC